>JAIRPH010000022.1 GCA_031257135.1 Spirochaetaceae bacterium | reverse complement strand
TATGACTTCAAAGCAAATTGATACATTGTATCCAATCGACCGGGAAAAATTTCAACGATTGACGGAACTTCAAAGGCAGGGCGTCGAGCCGAACCTATCCGACCCCGACGCGCCGGAGACAGCCGACGCGCCGGAAGGTATGTTTGCCGGGCTTGCCCGCCGCCTGAGAGGACGCCCCAAAAAGCAAAGCGTCCTGCAAAGGATAGATATACTGCTCGACCCGGAGGACGTAAGCTATCTTCGCGCCACCGGCGAGGGGTGGCAGACGCGGCTACGCGAGTATGTCAAGAAAGGCATACATTCCCAGCTTCTGTAGCTTAACCGATGCCGCCGCCCTAAGCGACGAGGCTTTCGGCGAGCGGGCGGGAAAGCTCCGCATGAAGGACAGGGGTAGGACTCAACGGGCTTACGCCCGTTAAATGCTTTTGCCCTGCGCTCCCCCTAGTTTTACGTTGTATTTTTCGGTATTATTGAAATATATGGAAATCTTGACCTTGGGAAATGAACTTCTCCGGCAGAAAGCAGAGCGGATACCGGATATAGATGAGGATACTAAGAAAATCGCAGAAGAACTCATAGAAACGATGCATAAGGGAAAAGGAATAGGACTTGCAGGTCCTCAAGTGGGGCTGATGAAACGGATATTTGCGGTCCATGTGGAAAAAGACGTTCCCAGAATATTCATAAATCCTTCTATTGTTGAAACTTCTCAGGAACTGGTGAAATATGAGGAAGGATGCCTTTCGGTCCCCGGCGTATGGGCGGAAGTGAGCCGCCCTAAAACCGTACAAATTCAGGCTTGGAACGAAAAAGGACGCCCCTTCACCCTGACAGCCGAAGGTATTCTGGCTAGGGCGATCCTCCATGAATACGACCACCTCGAAGGAATGTTGTTCCTCGACCGCCTGCCCGCGCTGAAACGAAGCAAGCTGATTGCGAAATTTGAGAAAGTAAAGGCAAAGCATCTAGCAGGGTAAGATTATGCGGATTTTGTTTGCAGGAAGCCCCGGAATCGCTATTCCCAGTTTGTCGGCTCTAGCGGATATGCAGATTGCAGGAACCGGCATTACGGTCGCCGGTCTTTTGACCAACCCCGACAGCCCCCGGGGACGGAGCGGGAAACCAGAGCCTACCGAGGCGGGCGTTTTTGCCGCGGAGCTTTCTCAAAAACTTGCGCGCGCCGGGCATCCGCCGATACGTCAATGCAAGCCTGAAACCCTCGGCGCGGAAGCCCGGGAAGCGGTCTCCGAGATGAAGCCTGATCTGCTGGTCGCCTTCGCCTACGGGCGTATTTTCGGTCCTAAGTTTTTATCGCTCTTTCCATTAGGAGGAATCAACATTCATCCCAGCCTCCTGCCGAAGTACCGAGGGGCGACGCCTATTCCGGCGGCGATTCTAAACCAAGACCGGGAAACGGGAATTACGATTCAGCGCATCGCGGCGGAACCGGATACCGGCGATATTCTTGCCCAAGAACGATTCCCCTTGAACGGACGAGAGACCGCAGGCAGTCTCAGCGAAACCGCCGCGCAAAAAGCCGGAGCTATGCTTCCGGCGGTAATCGAGGAAATAGCCCGAAAGGGCTTTAGCGGGCAGTCTCAAACCGGAGAAGCAAGCTATTGCTCGCTCATATCGAAAGCCGACGGGCGCATCGATTGGGCTTTGCCGGCAGATGCAATCGACGCGCGGATTCGGGCGTATACGCCGTGGCCGCTTTCTTGGACGATACATGGGGATCAGCGCCTGTATATCCTTGAAGCCGCGCCTCATACCGGCGATGCCTCGGAAGCCTGCCCGGGAACCGTATTGGGAACGGACGATCCTGCGGGAATTCTCGTGCAGACCGGACGCGGGATCCTAGGGATTACCCGCCTGCAATACCGAGCGAAAAAAGCCTTGCCGTGGCGGGACTTTTTAAACGGCGCGCGGAATTTTCTTACCGCATCTCTAAGCTAGGGGGATATATGGGAACAGAACCTAAAAAAAATACGCTACGGACGTTTCTCTTTATGGCGGTCTGTCTGATGCTGTTTGTCGGGATTATCGCGGCGGCGGTTTTTTTTGTGGCTCTTCGCGGGGAGGAACAAACCCTCGTTCCTGACGTTCAAGGCAAAGAATTAACGGCCGCTCTGCTGGAGTTGCAGGAACGGGAACTGTATCCCCGGATTCAGCTTCGTCATTCTCAATCTTCCGCGGATAAAGGTCTCATATTAGAGCAAGACCCGCAAAAAGGGACTATCGTGAAAGCCGGGCGCAGGATAAAACTCGTCGTAAGTCAGGGAGTGATCATCAATCGGATAGAAAACTACCTTAACCGTAACATTAATGACGTCAGGATAGATATACAAACCCTCGCCGCCTCGGCAGGTCAGCCGCTTTTATCCTTGAAAGAGCCGTTTATGTATGAATACTCTTCTGCTCCGGCTGGAACGGTGCTTCAGCAGAAGCCTGAACCCGGAACCGCCGTGTCAGGACCTATGACGCTGGAATTGGTGGTCAGCCGAGGTCAGGAGCGTAACGCCATACGAGTGCCGGCTCTGACCGGACTGTCTCTGGATGCCGCGCTGGATGAGATCGGGCGGTCTGGAATTAACTTCGCTTTTGTAATACGCCCCGCCAGAGACGGAGAGACCCCTGAAACCGTGGCGAGTCAAAACCCCGCGGCTCAGACCTCGGTTCCCGCGGAAACGCCGGTGTATATCACCTTTACGGCTCCTGATACGGAAAACGGCGGGGACGTTTTCGGGCTTTTCAAGTACGCCATGCCTCGGAATCCCTATCCGTTCCCGGTGCAGTTGGAGGCTCTGCTCCCCTCGGGAGAGCGGCGCACGCTGATTGCGGTTCCCTACATCGGCGGAGAGTTCACCGTTCCCTACCGTCTGCCCCCGGGATCGACGCTGATGCTGTCTATGCTGAATCGGGAAATATACCGGGAAACCGTGATGGCTCTAAAGGATGCCCTGCCGGACTTCCTGTTTTAACGCCCGCGGCAAGGCTTCGAGCCGTATATATAGCCCGAATACGCGCAGGAGCGTATGAAAATATTTTGCAAAAAGCATTGACGAAATATAAACTATTTTGTATGTTATAAAAAATACTATTTTGGAGGATTTTACTATGGCTGTCCAGTATGGTCTGGGGGTAATTTTAACGGTAATTGTTCTGGGATTACAAATGTACTTTTCAGGACTGCCGGTAACGATGCCTTTTATAGCAAGGTTTTTTGATGTACCGTCTCTTTTTATCGTGTTGGTTTTTCCGTTGATTTTCCAGTGTATATTGCATGGATGGAAAGATTTTACTTCCGCGTTTTCCGCTCTGTTCAAGAAAATGATAGATACCAAGGAATTATTAAAGGCAAAAGCGTTTTTTGAAAATTATACTAAAGCAGTTTTTTCAATGGCTTTTATTGCCTTTATATTTTCCGGGATAGCTATTATAACGGTACTTGAAAACCGGGAAGGGTTAGGTCCAAATATGATGATCGCGTTACTGGTATTATTTTATGCGTGTCTAATAAATATGGTAATTATAATACCCTATAAAACAATAATAAACAAAAAGATACTAGAAAAATAACAATGGAGTACGGCAGACGCTTCGCATAACAGGATTCTACGGGGCGTTAAAGGGTATATATGCGTATACTATGTCTTGATCTTGAAGGGGTGCTGGTTCCCGAAATCTGGATTGCCTTTTCCGAGGCTGTGGGAATCCCCGAATTTCGGCGGACTACTCGGGATGAGCCGGATTATGATAAGCTGATGCGGTTCCGCATTGATCTGCTGGATCGGCATGGGCTGAAACTTGCGGATATTCAGCGGGTTATCGGCACGATGGAACCTCTTGAGGGGGCTGGGGATTTTACCGATACGCTTCGGTCTATGACCCAGCTTATTATCTTATCTGATACCTATCAGGAATTTGCTATGCCCCTGATGGCGAAATTGAAGTATCCTACGCTGTTCTGCAACAGTCTCGTGACGGACTCGGACGGAAAAATTACCGGATACCGGCTCAGGCAGAAAGACGGAAAAAAACTGTCCGTACAGGCGTTGCGGTCATTGAATATGGAGGTTTTCGCCGCGGGAGATTCCTTCAACGATCTGGCGATGATCCGGTCAGCCGACGCGGGATGCCTGTTCAGAGCGCCTCCGGCAATCCGGGAGGCTTGCCCGGACATTCCCTGCGAGGATACCTACCGCGGACTTTTGCACAAGATAACGGCTTTTCTCGAGTGACGAATCCTAAGTTTCAGCGGCTTGCTCTGCTTACCGGCTTAGAGGCGGCGGACGCGCTGTCCCGGTCGAAGGCGGTGGTGTTCGGTCTCGGAGGCGTAGGAAGCTGGTGCGCCGAAGCCTTAATTCGTTCCGGTCTCGGGCGGCTTGGAATCGTGGATTCCGATAGGGTGTGCGCGACCAACATAAACCGGCAAGCGCAGGCTACCAGCGTTACTATCGGGCGTTTCAAGGCGGAGGTTTTGCGGGATCGCCTTGCGGAAATCGCGCCGGAAGCCGAGATTACGCCGTTTAACCGGGTTTTTTCCCGAGAAACCGCGCATACCTTCGGCATTGAGGATGCGGATTATGTCATCGATGCTATTGACAGCCTCACGCACAAGCTCGACCTTATCGAGTACGCCTGTTCTGCGGGGAAGACGCTGTTTTCCTCAATGGGCATGGCGCAGAAACTTGATCCGACCCGGCTTAAAACCGGAGACATCTGGGAAACTTCGGGTTGTCCTCTGGCGCGGCTTGTGCGTTCAGGCTTGCGGAAACGAGGCTTTGCCGGTCATTTTACCGCGGTATACAGTCCTGAGCGTCTGCCCCTTCACGCTGAAGCCGGATCGTCCTGCGGGTCGGCGCAGTGTTTCTGTCCCGCCCGGACAGCCTGCGACGAAGACGAGGCGGTTGAATGGTGCCATTCTAAGAAGATAATCAACGGCAGCGCAGTAACCGTAACGGCTACGGCGGGCATGATTTTGGCGGGTCTCGTGATTCAGGACGTATACGGACGGTACGCCCATGGGTAATCGGTTTCTTCGCCGGGCAAAGGCGAGCGCGGCGGTGCAGAAGCTCGTCCTCAAGGCTACGCTTGAGCGGAATCTTATCGGCGACGGCGACCGGATTCTCGTTGCGGTTTCCGGGGGCAAAGACTCGACGGTTCTCTCGTGGGTTCTTTCCGCGATTCGTCCCGCAGTCAAGAAAGACTATGAGCTTCAGGGACTTCACATTTCAAGCGATTTCTGCTCGTGCTGTAAAAAGTCCGCGCTTACCCAGTTGCTTGACCATTGGGGCATCCCATTTACTGACCGCTTTGTTCCTATTATCGGGCGTCTCAAAGCGGGAGAAAAGATGAACTGTTACTGGTGTTCCACTCAGCGGCGGACGGAACTTTTAAAGTACGCGATAGAAAATCGTTTTAACAAGATAGCGTTAGGGCATCATCTGGATGATATCATCGAGACGTTTTTTATGAATATGCTTTTTAAGGGGGAACTTTCGGCTATGCCGATATTTCTTGCGTACCGAAAGTATCCGGTTGAGCTTATTCGTCCGCTGGGCTATGTCGAGGAACAGCAGATTATCGCCTGCGCCGAGGAACTGGGCGTTTTGAAAGCCGCCTGTACCTGTCCTTACGGGGTTAATTCTCAACGCCGGGACATACGCAGAGGCATCGCTGATTTTACGGGAAACTCCGGAGCGGTAAAACGCCGCATCCTGCGGGCCCTCTCGTCCGGCGGCGCGGATTTACTGTCAGAGCAATGAACGGAAAGGCTTCACCGGAATTTTACTCCGGCTTTACCGGCAAGCGCGCGGATTGAATCCGCGGCTTCATCGTAGCGCGTTTCATTTGGAAGATGCTCAAGCATACCCGGAGTATCCGGGGGCAGAGCGTCGATAAGCCGCAAGAGATTGATGTAATCAATACTGCCTTTTCCGATGACCGTCTCTTCAAACTGAACGGTAAATTCCGCGGGGTTAAGCCGAATATCTTTTAAGTGAATCGAGACAACCGCATCTCCCAAGAGCTTGAACTCATTTTTGAAAAACGTCGCGTTATCGTAGAGAAGCCGGGGATTAGAAATACTGTTTGTCGGATCAAGATGAATCCCCGCCGCGGCGCGGTCTACGGCTTTGATAAAACGCAGATATTCTGCCGCGCAGTCGATAAACTGGCAGGGCATAATCTCAAAGGTCATCTTTGTTTTCTGCGGTTTTACCGCGTCTATTACTTTGCGGGCGGATTCCACAGCGGCATCGAAAAACGCTTGAGCGTAGTGTTTTTCGTGAGGTCCGTCCCAGTTGGTTTTGCACCATGAGCCTACGATATTCACCGCGCATCGCGCTTCAAGCTCTTCTGCGGTTTGCAGACGGCGTACCGAATGTTGAAACGCCGCTTCCGCCTCCGCAGGATTCGGGGAAAGCACGTTTCTCCAAATGCCGACCTCTGCAAGTACAACGTCATGTTTGACAAGAGCATTTTTAAACGATTTACACAAAGCCGCGTCAGTATCGGCGTTAATCCAATCGGGACAGTACGCGGCGCGGTAGCCTTTGCGGATATGCTCGGCGACATACGCCTCTGGGTCTTTGGTATCAATAAAAACCGGCGCGCCTAATCTCATAGCTTACAAATCCTGTTTATGAAAGTCCGGATCGCTTAAAAGCCGATCCTTCTTCGCGGAGTTATCATCGTCAGTTTTGATGTTGATCTCCACGCCGAGCTGTTTTACACAATCCGTAAACGAATAGGTTCCTCCGGGCCAATATCCGATATGATACGGTTTCGGCGCGCCCACGGCTTGCAATTCCTGTTGAGCTTTTTTCCGGTCAGGCACTACAAAACTGATATGCTGTAGACCCTCGCCGTCCCGGTCGAGCTTATCCCGCCAGGGACTGGGATTTTTGCCGGGCTGTACGAACTCAAGCAGACAGTTGTCAAGCTGAATCGTCGCCAGACGGCAATCCGTATAATCTCCGGCATCGCCGTTGGTGAAAGCCGGCACTTCGGAAGCCGGCGGCAGATGGAACGGCGCGCCGGCTTTCACGCCAAGGACTTGTTCCCAGTTCCGCAGGGTTTTATCGAGGTCTTTCACCAAGATTGCGATATGACAGAGTTTTGTCGTTCCGATAGACATTATTTCAGTTCCTGTATCGCTTTGCGGTGAGGCGATTGCCCGTCAATCTGCATAAGTTCAATACGGACGCCGTCGGGGTCTTTTATCCAAGCCTGCCAGTTATGGTCGCATCCTTGTTTAGGTCCGTCGGTAACTTCCGCGCCTTCTTTTTTGAGCCGTTCCGCTACCGCGTGAATATCGTCAACCTCCAGACAGAGGTGATTAAATCCCCGAAGCTCTCCAGACCAGGGATTGTCTTTCGAGCCGTTATAGAACAGTTCGATAAACTGTCTGTTGCCGATGTATAGATATTCTATCCAGGGCGCGCCGGTTTGCGGTTCTGGAATTTCAAATGCTTTTTTGAAACCCAGAATACGGGTATAAAAGTCCAATGACTTTTTCATGTCCTTGACGGTTATCGCGAGATGCGCGATGCCGGTAATCTTTCCCATACTATCTCCTTAGTTTTAATCGTTTTCCAAAAGTTCAAGCGCGAGTTTTAAAGTCTGGTTTGCGTCGATATACGCGTATCTGCCCCCGGTATATTCGCCGGTTTGCAGGAGTTTGAACCCTTTTGTTTCGCATATACTAATTTTTTCCTTCATGCCTTTAACGACAAACGCAATGTGATGAAACCCTTCGCCGTTTGCGTCTAAGTCATGCCGCCATGTAGAAGCGGGATTCTTGTCAGGCTCGATAAGCTCGATGTCTACATTCGGACCGGCGTGAAAGAACGCCAGCTTCGCTCGGGCTTCAGAACTACTGCCGAGGTACTTTGTCCGCGCTTCCTGAACGTCGCCGGTAATCTGAATCTCCGGCGGTTCAACCCCCAGAAACGCGGCCCAATCGTTACTCGTCTTTTCAATGTCCTGTACGAGTATACCGACCTGACAGAGCAGGTTTGTTCCTAAAATCGGTTTATCCATAGTGTTCCTTTATATCTTACTCCTGAGAGAATCGCTTCATAGACCTGAAGAGCAAGAAAATGATTGCCAATGCGATAAGCAGAAGTACCCATGCCATAGCAGAAGCGTACCCCATTTTGAAAAACTGAAACGCATTCTGATAGAGATACAGCGAATAAAACATGGTTGCGTTATCGGGACCGCCTTCGGTCATTACAAAAGGTTCCGCAAACCACTGGAACGCCGCGATTACCAGAGTTACCGCGTTGTACAGTATTACCGGCGCGAGCTGGGGAATAGTGACATATATCGTTTTCTGCAAAAAGTTCGCCCCTTCAAGCGACGCGGCTTCATAAAGAGATTCAGGTATATCCTGCAAACCGGCAAGAAAAATAATGATAGTCCCGCCGCATCCCCAAATCATCATCAGAATAAGCGCGGGCTTCGCCCACGCCGGAGACCCGAGCCAAGAGGGTCCTTTTACGCCGAATACCCCAAGAAGCGCGTTAATAAGCCCGTTTTCGGAGTTTAAGAGCCATATCCACAGAAGACAGTTGATGATAAGCGGCACCAGCGTCGGCAGAAAAAAGATGATGCGGAAAAAAGTATACTGCCGAAGCTCTTTTGCGTTCAGCACTACCGATACGGTAAGCGCGGAAAGAAGCGTAAGAGGAACGCCGATACACACAATATAAACCGTGTTGGAAAGGGCTTTTAAAAAAACTTTGTCTTTAAACAAATTGCTGTAGTTTCCGAACCCGATAAATTCAGGGTCTGAAATGACTTTATATTCGGTTAGGGAGTAGTAAAAAGACATAATAATCGGATAAATCGTAAACGCGAGTATGCCGATAACCCAGGGTGAAATGAAGATCATAGCCGCCCAAAACTCCCGGCGTTCCGATTGGTTAGGCGAAAACGGCGATCCTGCTATCATAATATGCCTCCTACCCCTTAATGCCTGACATGGAAATACCTTCGATAAAGTATTTCTGCATCAAAAAGAATATAATTAATACCGGAATAACCATAATGACCCCTAAGGGCATGAGGATTTCCCAATTCGGCTGGAGCCGGGAACGGATGAGCTGGGCGCCTATCGCAAGGGTGTAGAGTTTATCGTTCGCTAAAAAAATTAAGGGCCCGATAAAATCGTTCCAAGAACGGAGAAACGAAAAAATCGCTACCGTCGCCAGTACCGGCGAAGATAGGGGTATCGCTATCTGAAAAAATGTGCGGAACTCTCCGGAACCGTCGATGCGGGCCGCTTCGTTCAGCTCTTCAGGAAGAGATAGAAAAAATTGCCGCATCAGGAAGATGTAAAAGGGATTGCCGAAAAAACAGGTAAGCGTGAGGGGCAGAAACGTTCCTATCCAGCCGATTTGCTGAAACAGCATGAAAAGAGGCACCATAACCGCCTGAAAAGGCAGAATCATCGTAACAAGAACCAAAACAAATACCGTATCTCTTCCCTTCCACCGGAGCCGGGAAAAACCGTAAGCCACAACCGCGCTGGAAGCGGTGGAACCGATAATATTGCAAAACACGATTATCAAAGTGTTCTTCAAATACCGGAGAAACGGAAAGTAATTAAACATCCGGATATAGTTTTCAAAACCGAATTTCTTGGGAAGCCACTGTACCGGCACAGCGAACAGTTCCGCGGGCTGTTTAAAAGAACAGGTTAAAAGCCAAAACAGCGGCACTAAAAAGAGAAAAGACAGGAGCATCAAAAACAAAAAAAGAATCGCGAACCCTAATTTGTCAGCAAGTATTTTCTGTTTATTTTCCGCGGTTATTGCAACGGTCATCATTACCCCCTTGCCGGAAAACGCGGCGTTTTCCGGCGTTTCGCTAAAACGGCTATTTTTTCGCCAGCTTGTCCAATTCAGGCTGAAGCTTGTTTTGCAGTTCCTGTAAAAGCCCTTGCGGGTCTGCGTCGTTGTAGATAATGTTATCCCGCAGAGCGATAAGCTGTTGATTCAGCTCCGCGGAAACCGGACAGAGCGCAGGATGCGCGGACTTGGACGAATTGGCAATCTGCCGTTCAAGGCTGTAAATCGGATCGTTTTTCTGCGTCCATGACACTTGATCGAACAGGCTGTCGATACAGGGGATTGAACGCCACGTATCGAAGTTATCCGCGTTAATTTCCGTCCGCTGGGTAAACTTGAAGAATAACGCCGCAAGATCGGGGCGTTTAGAGCCTTTTGGAATAGCGAACACATTAGAGCCGAGGGGCGTTGATTTTTCACGCCCGCCTGCGGGAACCGGAACCGGTACAACCGTATAATTCACCTGAGGAGCGTAAATACGGAGCGCGTTCGTAACCCAGTTGCCGGTTACGGTCATGGCGAGTTTGTTTTGGAAGAAGGGATGATCCGGCGAGAAAAATCCCCCCGCGGACTGAGTAAAGCCTTTAATCGCTACAGGGTCATATTTTTTCGCCCATTCCCGCATCCATTGGAACGCGGCGACTACTTTCGGGTCGGTCAGTTCAAGGTTGTTAGTCCCCTGATTGTACAGTTCCGCGCCGAACATGAAGGGCCAGAATGTCGGGGCGTCTCCGGGCTGGTCTTGCCAGGGGATAAAGCCGTAGCGGGTAATTTTGCCGCTTCCGTCTCTGACCGTCAGTTTTTCCGCCCAATCCATCAATTCGTCGAGATTAGTAGGGGCGTTGGCGATATCAAGTCCCGCTTCCGCAACCATATCGGTATTGAGATAAAGCATGATAACATTGGAATCCTGCGGAAGAAGATAGGTCTTGCCGTTATATTGCATAAGGCTTCGGAAACCGGGCAGGAAATCGCCGATGGAAAGATTGATGGCTTCAAGATAAGAATCCCACGGATCGAACGCGCCCTGCCCCGCAAAGCCGAAAGAACTTACATAATCGTCTGAAACGAGGACGTCCGGAGCGGTTTTTCCCGCGATTGCCGCAAGGAGTTTGCCGTTTGTCATGCCCGCCTGCGGAACCGACTGTATATCAACCGTAACCGCGGGATACCGTTTTTTGAATTCATCTACCCGCCACTGATCCCACTTGAGCGAATCGCCGGTAAAAGCCGACCAATAGGAAAGCGCGCCTGAGGCTTTTTCAAGCTCTTCCGCGGTAAGGGGCTTGCTTCCCGCCGCTGTTGACGCTGTCCCGCCGCCGGAGTTTCCGCTTTTACTGCACGAAAGAACCAGAAGCCCTCCTAAAAAAACAGCCGCTCCTACACCAAGAACGTTTTTTATCATATATCCTCCTTTTTTTATAATACGGGAAAATATAAAATCCGCTTACCAATTATTGTCCAGACTTCTCAAAAATTGCCGTTTTCCGCTTTTTTAAAAGGCGCGCCGTAATTATTTTCAAAGCCTTCCCAGGGAACATGATTTTCCCGGCGGTACTCTCTTGGAACGAATCCGGTTAAGGTTTTGAAAACGCGGTTGAAGGTTTGCAGAGAGTTAAAGCCTGTCCGAAACGCGACGTCGGTAACGCTCATTTTCGATTCGATAAGATACCGTTTGGCAAAATCCACCCGGGTTTTTGTCAGATAGGCGTGAAACGAATAGCCCGTATGTTTTTTAAAAAAGCGGGTGAAATAGAATTTGTTTAAACTCAGCGCGCCTGCGGCTTCTTCCAGCGTAAGATCAGGGTTATCGAAATTCTTAAACACAAACGAGAGGATTTGCTTGGATTTCGAGGAGCGGTTTTTCTCAGCGGTTTTTGCGGTTTTCCGCAGTATCAATACCATAAATTCGTAGAGTTTCGATTGTACCGCAAGCTGGTATCCCGGAGCCTTTTCGCGATATTCCGCCGCGGTTTCCCGCAGTAAATGCCGCAGGCGGTCATACGCGTCTTCCGGTATGGCGGTTTTATCCGGCGCGGGATTGTAAAAAATCATATCCTTCACGCTGATAAACTCTTCGTTGAAAAACGCGATGCCGAACTGCATGCCTAACGCCGCGGTTCCCGGTTTCGGGTCGAAAAAGCCGTGGATGGCTCCCGCGTTTATCATAACCACATCTCCTGCGGAAATCTCATAGATTCCCTCGTCTACTGAAACGTATATTCCTCCTTTGGTAATGAGAAGTATCTCGAAACAGTCATGCCAATGAGGAGGAAAGGATACGGTTTCGCCCTCCCAAGTCAGAAACGGGAAGGTTATCTCGAGCTGTTTCTTTTCCCGCCGGGAATTCTGTCCCATAAACTTGGAAAGGCTTAACCAGCCTTTCCGAAAGGGCATACCGGATAATGACATTCCGGGCAGGCGAGACACAAACCGCCGTTTCCCAAGAGGACAAGATCGCGTCTGGTTATCCGCAGTCCCGCGGCGATGCGGGGAAGGACTATATCGAAGATACTGCCCCGGTTTTTGTGATACATGACTCCTCCGGGGAGACCCATTACCGGAGTTCCGTCCGCGTAGTACCCCAAGAGAAACATAGAACCGGGCAAGACCGGTACGCCGTAGGCGGCGATGTCCGCGCCGCTCTGTTTGATTGCTCCGGGGGTATTATCGTCGGGGTCAACGCTCATGCCGCCGGTGCAGACGACCATATCCGGCTTATCCCGCCGGACTTCCGCGATTGCCTCGGTTATGGAAGCAATCCCGTCGCCTGCGGTCAGGGCTTTGACGACGCGTATGCCGTAAGCTCCCAGTTTTTCGGTAAGATACGGAGTAAAGGCGTCGGGTATTCTGCCTTCGGCGATTTCGCTTCCGGTTATCACGGCTCCTGCGGTTTTCAGCGTATACGGGAGGAGATCGAAAAGGGGCGCGTCTCCCGCGGCGGTTTCCGCCTCGCGGAGCCGTTCTTCCGGTATGACCAGCGGAATTACCCGCATCCCCGCGAGTTTATCTCCCGCTTTAACCGCGCTCAGAGAGTGACGGGCGGCGATAATCACCTCCGGAACCTGATTTACCGCGGTAAACCGCTCAAGATCGATACGGAACAGCCCGTCATACTCGGCGAAAAGTTCCACCTTGCCCTCGCTGAGGTTACTCCGCTTGAATCCCGTCTTTCCGCAGAGGTCTGCAAGCCGCAAAGCCGCTTCATTCTCATGGACCATGCCGGCTTCTTGTTCCCATACATAGAGATGATTCTTACCCATAGACCGCAAAACCGGTATATCCTCCGCCCCGATGATGTGTCCTTTACGGAACCGCGCGCCTTTCATCTCTCCCGGAACGATCCGGGTCAGATCATGGCAAAGGATCGTCCCTACGGCGTCTTCTATACGAACTTGTTTCATACTGCAATACTATCAAAACCGTCAGGATTATGCCAGCTCCTAAACCCGCGTAAAAATAGACGCCGGCATATACGCCGCCGCCACGTTTGAGCCACTGCCGGCAAGAGTACACGGCGATCCAGCCTAGATCGCTTGAGCGATCAGGTTTAGATCACTAGCGTGATCCAGCTTAGACCGCTCCAGTGATCCAGCCTAGATCACGCTAGTGATCCAGCTTAGATCGCTTGAGCGATCAGGCTTAGATCGCCGTCGCTCGTTCCATAGGATTTTACTCCGTTACTTCGGCGGTAAGGGCTTGTTTCAACTGCTCAAGGGTATATCCCCGGTTTATCAGTTCTAAGACAGACCTACGCTCTTCTTTTTTCCCCTGCGTTCTGCCTTCGGCTCGGCGTTCCGCCGACCAGCCGATCTCTTCGAGGATTTGATCCACCGTCGCTCGTTCCATAATCAGTAACTCCTTCAGCATCTCAGGATTCGCTTGGAATACCTGATACAAATAGACTTTGATGTGAGGGCTTTTCACCCGCAGTCCGCCCTCCCGAATAATCCGCCCCATGCCCTCCCGATTCAGCTTGTTGGTCAATGACCGGAGCCACAGATATTCCGCTTCAGCAAGTTCGGGAGCGACCGCTATCTGGACCGGAATATGCTTCTCTCCGGCAATATGGTATATCCCCGGATAAGCCTGAGTTATGCCGTATTCAAGCGCGGTAAGTTCCCTGAGCAGTTCCCGCGGACGCCTGCTTACGATAAAGCTGATCGCAATGTCGGTCATAGCCGCGTCATACTGGGACAGATAGAGCCGGGCGTAAGCCGCCACTTTGTGAAAATCCCCGATGGTGAGAGTATCTTCGGGGCTTTTGTATTCGATCACATTTACCCGCCGAAATATCCAGCCGATAGCTTTGTCTATTCTCAGGTCCGGCTCTTTGAGGATGACCGCATCGATGCGTAAGGGTTCAGCTCCCAGAGGCAGTTCAAAACTAAAGGTCAGTCCGGGCAGATAGTCCTCCAGCTCCAGCCTGATTGCATCGAAAAACGCGGTATGCCAAGTAATCCGCTCTTTTTTCACCCCTTGGGGATGAGTTTTCGCCATACAGATACTATACCCTTCTATGCCGCGCCTTTCAAGTCTTAGAATCTTACTCATAAAAGTATTGTATTAAAATAAAAAGGGGTTTAGTATAAATCTTGTAGGTTTGTTTGCGATTAGGAGGTATTTTATGCGGAAAGCCGATGTTTTTTTAGGAGGTAACGCGTTTTGCCGCGTTATTTTACCGACCGCGATCCTCGCCCTTGCAGGATGTTTTCCCATAGACGACGGCTTCAACCCGGAAGACTGGAGCTGGGACGCCGGAGGCGGCAGAGTCTATATCCGCATCGCGCTTAATACCGCTCGGTTCGCCGTTGACTTGGACAACCCGACTCAGGAACACATCGGCTACTTTGAAGCTGTCTTCAAAGAGTCAGGACTACCTAACGCTTACTACATCGGCTCCGCCACAGCCGGAGAAGAATACATCACCGTAGCGGTTCCCTATGGAAAAAACTACGACATCCTCGTTCTCGCGGGGACGCCCGCAAACGGACAGGTTTACAACGGCGTCAAAGTCCTCTTGGCGAGCGGCTTTACCAACTATACCGTAATATACGGGCAGAATATCGTATCCGTTCCCATGACCCTGCATAAAACCGCCGATTCCCTTGACTGGAATGAAGCTACCGAGAAGTTTACCTATAAACCTGCGATAACCGGCGTCGGCGCGTTGCAGAGCGCAAACACTGCCGGCGCGAATCTCTTTTATGATACTGCGCCGCGGGCGTATCTGACGCCGTATCCTGAGGTATATTCAGCCGCTCATCAGCGTCCGCCGATTGCGGTTTCCGAAGGGACCGGAAGCGTGGAGCTTACGATTACGGATACTCTGCCTGATGCGGCGAAGAGCGGCGTTTTATATCGGTGCTATTACAACCTGACCTATTACGGGTTCAGCGATTCCTCGAGCGGGAGCAGTCCGTGGAATATTCGGCGGGGCGTTACGAATCAGCTGTATACGCAGGACGCACCCTACGGCGGCGGCGTTCCCATAAGCTACTGCTATTACGTCAAAGCCGATGGGAATGACGCCGACGCGGGGTATCTGAAGGAAAAGCCTTTCAAGACGCTTGCGAAGGCGGTCAAGGCGGTGCGGGATAAAACCATTCCGTGGATCAAAACGATTGCCGTGCTGGGAACCTTGAATTGGGCTTCCGAAAGCGCGCAGGCTGATGCTAACTACAAAGAAGGGGGTAGCGTTTTTGCGGTCAAAAATTCCGCCTTTACCGATGAGATACGGATTACCGGCGATCCCGCGATTACTGACGGCGTTCCGGCGGTATTGTCAGGCATGACCGGCAGAAGGGTTTTCTACATTACCGGCGCGAATACGAAGCTGAAGTTTGATCGCATCGCGGTTTCCGGCGGTTATGAACAAATAGGCGGCGGTTTTAATATCACCGGGCAGGCGAAGGTTGAGCTGGATTCCGTGATTGTGGAAAACAACAGTTCTACTCACGGCGGGACATATATAAGCGAAGCCGGTACCGAATTAACCCTGATTGACTGTACCATACGAGATAATAAGAGCCAGCAGAATGGCGGCGGCGGTTCAGGTTTCGACGGCGGCGGCGTATATGTGACGAGCAGCGGCATAGTCAATATGAAAGGATCGACGGTTATCGCCGGCAACACGGCGCAGAGATACGGCGGCGGCGTATATGCGGTAAACAGCGGCATCTTCAATATGTATCAAGGCTCCATCGCCGGTAATACCGCGCCGACTGGAAAAAGCATATATGGCTATACCGGTACCGTTACGGGCGTTACCTTGTCTTCAGTCTATTTCGAGAACAATGATATTTTTATCCCCTAAGCCTTTTCCGGGTCTTGGTATCATTTGTTGCGATAATCAGACTTGTTATTATTATCCTCCTATCTAGTTGAAGTTTCTACAGGCGGCTGGGAAAGTTCTACAGGCGGCTGGGAAAGTTCTACAGGAGGCTGGAAAGTTTCTACAGGAGGCTGGGAAGTTTTCACAGGCGGCTGGGAAAGTTCTACAGGAGGCTGGGAAGTTTTCACAGGCGGCTGGGAAAGTTCCACAGGCGGCTGGGAAAGTTCCACAGGCGGCTGGGAAAGTTCCACAGGCGGCTGGAAAGTTTTCAC
>JAIRPH010000213.1 GCA_031257135.1 Spirochaetaceae bacterium | reverse complement strand
GCCGCGGACGAAGCCGGCGCGAAGTGGCTCGTGGTAGAGCAAGACCTCCCCACCCCGGGCAAAACCCCCATCGAATGCGCTAAAGACAGCTTACAGTACCTCAAAAAGCTGGCGTAACCCTGATGTCTGACACCTCCCGGTATCCCGGTGTCAGACATCACCCGGTGTCAGACACTATATCCAAGTACGAATTGACATCGGTTTTCTTATACTGCATCATAATGATATGAATCCAGAACTGGCGCAGTGCCGAGACTTTTCGCTATTTTTCGCTGATTTTCCTGTCTGGCTTGAGGGTCAGCCGGAAGTCCGGGAGCGGGAATCTCTGGGGCTTGAGTACGATGCGCTTTTCAAAGGGACTGATGGGGATATGTATATTCCGCTGTGGGCTTCGGCGTGCAGAAACGGCGTTCTGCTGGACGCGCTTACCCTTGAAATCCTGAAACGCTACCGCGTCTGGGGCTATGAACCGGCGCCGATGGATGGGAATCCGCCGGATTTCATCGGACAGCAGTTCCGGTTTTTGGCGTATCTCTACGAAAACGCCCTGAACAGCTCCGAAAAAAACGCCTGTATTTGGGAAGCGGCCGCGTTTTTTTCAGATTATCTTAAAGAAACCGCTGGAGTAGTCGCTGAGGGAATTCGGCGTTATGGGAAATCTCCGATATTTCTCAAGATTGCGGAGAAACTTTCCGCTTTTTCCCCAAAACCGCCTACTGGAACCGCCCCGGAAAGGAAACCGCCGGCGCAGGCAATGCCGGATATACCTGAACGTCTCGTCAATACCGGAGGAAGAAATAACTGCGGCGGCAAATGCGCCGTCCGGGTCCGGGAGCGGAACGGCTGTATTCTCGGAGTAGAAGCCGGGTGGGGAGTCCCGGAGATACGTCCCTGCCTGCGGGGGCGGTATTATCGGGAGACCTACCTCGACCCGCGGCGGCGGCTCAGATACCCGCTTCAGCGGATCGGCGAGCGCGGGGAGGGGCGATTCCGGCGCGTCTCTTGGGAAGACGCGGCGGACATTGCCGCGGACCATTGGATTCGGATTCGGGACGCTTACGGTCCGGCTTCCCGATATGTGCAGTACGCTACCGGCGTGAGCGCGGTCATCCGTCCGGGTATGCTTGCCCGGCGGCTTCTCGCGCTCGACGGCGGCTATCTGGATTACTACAACAGTTACAGTAGCGCGTGTAGCCGTTTCGTTACGCCTTTCATATACGGCGATTATTTCAGCGGAAACAGCATAGCAGACATCCTGCATACCAACTTACTGATTCTCTGGGGACATAATCCGCAGGAGACGGTATTCGGGTCTGAACGGAATTATTATCTCGCTAAGGTTCGGGACAAGGGGATTCCGATTATTGTCATTGATCCCCGGGAAAGCGATACGGTCCGGGCGTTGAAAGCCGAGTGGATACCTATCCGCCCCGGGTCTGACGCGGCTTTGGCGGACGGGATGGCTTATGTTATCTGGTCCGAAGGCTTACAGGATCAGCGTTTCATGGATGCCTTCTGTTTGGGCTTTACCGAAAGTCCGCAGATTCCGGCGGGGCAGAGTTATTACGCTTATCTTTTCGGGGAGCAGGATGGAACCGCAAAAACGCCCCGTTGGGCGGAAGGGATTACCGGCGTTCCGGCGGAGCGGATTGCAGACCTTGCCCGGCGGTACGCGAAGGCGAAGCCTGCGTGTCTTCTGCCCGGGCTTGGTCCTCAGCGTACCGGTGGCGGCGAGCAGGCGGTACGCACGATGGCGGCTCTGACCTGTCTCGCCGGAAACGTAGGGTTGTCCGGCGGAGGAGCCGCAGGATACGGAGGCGTTCCGGGTCCGGCGTTTCAGGGCTATCCGGTTCCGTCTAATCCTTATCCCGGCAAGATTCCTAGTTTTCTCTGGACTCAGGCTGTGGAAGACGCCCGCAGTATGACGCCGGAATCTCACGGGCTTCAAGGCGTGAACCGGCTGGATACGGACATCAAACTGATCTGCAATCTTGCGGGAAACACGCTGATAAATCAACATTCCGACATTAACCGCACGGTTCGGCTTCTCAAAGATACGAAGAAATGCGAATTTATTCTCTGTTCCGACGTATTTATGACGGCAAGCGCGCTGTTTGCGGATATTTTACTGCCTGCGCCGTCTTTTTTGGAGGATGAAAACATTGCGGCGCCCTGGGATTTCGGGGAATATCTGCTGTTTAACAATCGGGCGATTGATCCGGTATTCGGCGCGCGCTTTGAGTACGGGTTTATCGGCAGTATTGCCCGAAGGCTGGGCTTATGGGAAGCATGGTCTTGCGGGCATGAGGAGTATTCCGGCTGGCTTGAAGCGGTATATGCGGACTGCCGCAGGGCGGAGCCGGAACTGCCTGCGTATGCGGACTTTAAGCTGAACGGCGGGTATCGGTTTAAGCCTCGGAAGCCGTATATTGCTTATGAGGACCAGATTCTTTCCAAAAAGCCGTTTCCGACGCCTTCCGGGAAGATCGAGATTTTTTCCCAGAGGCTGTACGATTTAGGCAGGCCTGAGGAGGTTCCGCCGGTTCCGGGGTATCGTCCCTATCCCGAAGGTCCTGAAGACCCGTTACGAGAGAAATATCCCCTTCAGCTTATCGGCTGGCATACAAAAAGGCGGACTCATTCGATTCACGATAAGAATCCCCGGCTGGAGAAGGCTGATCCTCAGCGTCTCTGGGTCAACCCTGCTGACGCCGAAGAGCGGGGGCTTCGGGACGGCGATCTCGCGGAAGTTTTTAACGGCCGGGGAATCCTGCGGATTCCGGTCTATGTTACGGAGCGGATTATTCCGGGCGCGGTTGCTCTCGCGCAGGGCGCGTGGTACGAGCCTGATTCTACCGGCGCGGATAGAGCCGGTTCCATCAACGTCCTGACTTCTCAGCGTCCTACGCCGCTTGCCCGGGGCAATCCTCAGCATACGAATCTTGTGGAGGCGAGAAAAGTTTTTCTCTTATAGCGTATGAAACAGAAAATAGCCATTACCTTAGGGTTATTCCTGATAGGTCTTATTTCGTTTGGTCCCCTTGCTTCAATCCAGATGCGTAATCAACCTGCGGACACGGGAATTCAGCGGTCTCTCACGGAAAAAACGTCCATGCTGTTACGCGTATGGACCACGCTGAAAGTCATAAACGGCGTAATCAATGTATTACAGTCCGCTGAAATCGGCGGCAGTTTTTTTGTTGAAGCCTCGGTTAATCCCCTTGAGATTCTTGCGCCTCTTGACAATATTCTTGACAAGCTGTCTGATTTGCTTTTATGGGCTTTAGGCGCGGTTATTATGGAGAAACTGCTTTTGTCGGCGTCAGGTTTTTTTATTTTTAAGGTTATCATACCGGTATGTATGCTTTTGTGTATTATACCGATATGGGCGAAGAAGAACCTGATTGACATCCGCCGGGTCGTGGCGGTATGTATGATTTTCGGGCTGGCAATAAGCGCGGCGGTACCGCTTTCGTTTCAGGTATCGGCGGCGATTGAAAAAGGATTATTTGCCGACCGCGCCGGCGGTTTGCTTGCGTCAATAAACGATAAAGGCAAAAACGCTGAGTCTATGGAGCAGGATGTTGCGGGGCTGAAAAGAATCGGCAAATCAATCGTTTCGTTTATGGGAGATGCGAAACAGTTGGGAGATGCGCTGATAGAAGATATAATGAATTTTCTCATTATATTCTTTATCGCCAATATTGGGATGCCTCTTTTAACGATTCTCGGCATTATAAGCGCGGCCAAATACGCGGTAAGATTACTCCTGTAAGGGCTACGTCATGTTTGCCCGGCGATCCCGCACGATCCGCAGGGTTTCTTCGAGCGCGTCCCGGCGTTCTTCGGCGATATATCCCTTGAGCTTCTCAAGACCACTCTGAAACTGGGTTATCCG
>JAIRPH010000134.1 GCA_031257135.1 Spirochaetaceae bacterium | reverse complement strand
AAAACGTTTACATCGGTCAAGGCAAGATTGATTTCTTCGCTCTGGCTAAACTGTGTCCGCCGTCGGTCTATCCGTGGATCATAGAGCAGGAGGAATACTCAGGGGATCATTACGACGGTATTACCCAAAGCTGTCGGGGATTACGAAAGGTTTTTGAACGGCTGTAATCCATACGTCTTAGCGGATACTCCTAGTTACGGGGTAGTCTACAAGCCTCCGCGGATGCATTCGGTTCCGCTGAAAGGCGAATCCTCGGGGGAAACTCTGCTGGACTGGTGCGCCGCTTTATATCCGGCAACGCGAACCCTCCGGGGAAAGCAATCTTGGGAAGGCGGCGTCCTTCATCGGCTCGATTATGAAACCCAAGGCGTGGTTTTGTTCGCAAAGACCCAAACCGCGCTGGACGCTTTGAACGCCCAGCAGGAAGCGGGGCGTTTTGTCAAAGAGTACCGCGCGGTATCGGTTCCTGCCCAAAGACTGCCGGGGTTTCCGCCTCAGCCCCGATTCGCGGATGCGCCTTCCGCGGTTGAGAGCGGTTTCCGCGCGTTCGGTCCGAGGGGGCGGGCGGTACGTCCTGTTCAGGAGGCTTCTCCGGGGCGGCGGAAGTTCATCCTAGACCGGGGAAATCCTTATCGTACCGAAATACTCCAAAAGTATGAGCTGGGAATCTATACTAAGTTTCACCTCCAGATTATACGGGGCTTTCGGCATCAGATACGCTGTCACTTGGCGTGGCTGGGCTTCCCGCTCCTGAATGACGCTCTCTACGGAGGCGTCTCCGACGGCGGGTCTTTGGGACTCACCGCTTGGGCGGTTTCTTTTTACGATCCGCTTTCCGGGAAGCCCCGGCGTTATAGCCTCTGGCGAAAGTTTTACACTGACCCATGATGAAACTATCAAATTTGTCCGATAAAAATAATATGCGGAATATAGTCTTTAAAAGTATGATCCTGATGGGGATGTTCGTTGCGTGTACGCACAGCCCAGCGCAGAACGCTTCTGAACCGGCTACGCTTGCCATGTCGGAGACAGGACCCTATTCAATCGTTGAACGCTCGGATTGGCGCCGGTATAATAACGGAAAATATATAGGCTTGGTCCGCCATGAAGTCCGAGCGTCGATTATGCCGAAGCAGATGGATCAGAACAAAGCCGATACAAAAGGTTCTCTTCTGTATCAGGGGAATTTTTTCGTGCTGGAAAACACCTTGCGGGATATGCGGCAGAGCGCTCAGGCGGTAGATTCAGTAGTGCCGGTGAGTTTTCAGATTCACGAAAACGGGACCATTAAGATAGATAACGACCGGGGATTCCCTACGCTTCGGGGATTTCCCACCTTTCCTTCTCAGCAGGTGATGCCCGGCTTTCGATGGAAGGCTCCGGGAAACCGGGCGGTAGACCCTCTCAATACAGGACGCCCGGTAATCGTTCCTTTTATTGCGGATTACGAATATAAAGGAAGAGAAATCTATAAATTTAAAAATCAGGAGATTTTAGTACACCGGATATATGCTACCTATGCCTGTCAGTATCAAAACAGACCGGTTTCAGCTCAAGATTTTACCCGAGTTCAAGGCAGTCATAAAGTGGATATTCTGATCCGCGTTGAAGACGGACTCCCCCTGTTTATGCGGGACGATTTAGATGAAACCTATGGTTGGGCGGACGGGTCTACGGTCCAGTTTAAGGGCTTTACTTTGACCTTCGGAGCTGGAATCGTGCCGATGGACCGAGGCGAAGTCATAGCCTCCTTGGGCAATGTCCTTAAAATCGAGAAACTTCCAGACCCGGATATTGTGGTTTCCAGTCTGGAGCCGGAACCGGCGCCTCCGGTTATTGAGCCGGCGGCCGCGCCGCTTCCCGGACCCCTTGCGCCGCCGCCGATTACCATTCGGCAACCCGCGCCGCCGCCTCGTACCCCTGAACCGGTTGGTCCCGCGCTGGACCCGGTTACGGTGGTTCTCACGGAAGCGGAAGACCAAAGCAGAACTCCTCTTCCAGAGAAACCGGCTCTCAATACCGCGGGTTTTCAGGATTCGGCAATAGACCTCGTGCCGGTTCCCGAAGGGATACGCCTTACGGTTAAGGACATCCGGTTCGCTCCGGATTCGGCGGATTTTCTTCCTTCCGAAAAACCGCGGCTTGACCTTATTGCGGAAGCCCTCAAGCAGATTCCCGACCGGAGTTTCCTCGTAGAAGGTCATACCGCCGCGACCGGACGCCCCGCCGGAGAGATGGAACTTTCCATAGAACGGGCAAAATGTATGGTAGACGAATTGGTAAGCCGAGGCATCAGCGCGGATCGGTTTATCTACAAAGGCTGGGGAGGCACCCGCCCCATCGGAGACAACTCAACCAGCGCAGGCAGAAGCCGAAACCGGCGGGTGGAAATTACGATTCTGGAGTAATACCCGGACGATTAGTTCTCACATAGTAGGCGGACAGTTTTCTGACCGCCTCTTCTATTTCCGCGGGTTCTTCAAAGACCGAAATCCCTTCAAGTTCAAGCCGCTTCCGCGCGGATGTTCCTATCTTGGCGGCTAAGACTGCGACGCAGTCTTTGAGCGCGTCAATGCAGGAGATCATCCCCGGCTCCGTATGTCCGCCGCTCTGACAGAGGGGCGTAACCGAGCGGCGCTCAACGGGTATGCCCGTTCCGTCAGGCTGAACGTCAAAGATATAAAACCATCGGGAACGCCCGAAATGCTCATTAATCAGCACGCCGTCGATACTGGCAACTGCAACCCGCCAAGCCATATTTTTCTACTCTTCCCAAAGCCACGTTGAGAGATACCGTTCTCCCGTATCCGGCAGGACCGCTACGATGGTTTTTCCCTTATTTTCGGGACGTTTCGCAATGGTCAGAGCCGCCTCAAGGACCGATCCGGAGGAAATACCGACCAGAATCCCTTCTTCCTTAGCCAAACGCCGGGCTGTCGCGCCTGCCTTTACGTCGTCGGTCTGGTATATCTCATCAACCAGATTTTTATCGTACACTTGGGGAACGAATCCCGCGCCGATACCCTGAATCTTATGAGGTCCGGGCTGTCCGCCTGACAGGACCGGCGATGCCGCAGGCTCTACCGCAACCACCTTGACCGAGGCTTTCTTGGATTTGAGGTATTTTCCGGCTCCTGTGATGGTCCCGCCGGTTCCGACGCCGCCGACAAGGATATCGATCTTACCGTCAGTATCCTTCCAGATTTCCGGTCCTGTGGTCTGCTCATGGATCGCCGGGTTAGCGGGATTGTTGAACTGCTGGGGCATATAGGAATTCGGTATGGACCCGACAAGTTCTTCTGCTTTGGCAATGGCGCCTTTCATGCCTTTAGCTCCTTCGGTTAGCTCCAGTTCCGCGCCTAGGGCTTTCAGCAGTTTCCTGCGCTCGATGCTCATGGTTTCGGGCATGGTGAGGATGATGCGGTAGCCCTTGACGGCCGCCACAAACGCAAGTCCGATGCCGGTATTGCCGCTGGTCGGTTCGACAAGCACGGTTCCGGGCTTAATTTTGCCGTCTCGTTCTCCGGCTTCAATCAGAGCCAAAGCGATCCGGTCTTTGACGCTGGAAAAGGGGTTGAAACTTTCCAGCTTCGCGTATACCACAGCTTCGCTTTCATTCAGCTTATTGATTCTAACAATAGGGGTATTCCCTATGAGGTCCGTAATTTTGTCAACTCGCGCCATAGCGGTCTCCTTATATACCTTAGTAAATACATAGATATTATATAAAGATTCAAAAAGAAGATCAAGCCCTTTACGTCCTAAAATATTAATCGGCTTGACATTTTTGAGAAAATTTTTTATAGTATTTTTGACAACAGGGAGCTGGATAGTTCCGGCTGAGATGAAGCGGCTTGACGCTTCGTACCTATGACCTGATCCGGATAATGCCGGCGTAGGGAATTCGGGAAGATTCTTCCATCAGTAATTT
>JAIRPH010000192.1 GCA_031257135.1 Spirochaetaceae bacterium | reverse complement strand
CCCGCAGAGCCGGGAGCCGCAATGATAACCGTTTCATCGCCGTCTTTCGCCATAAATACAACCGAAGAGCCGACAGCGTTTATCGATTTTTCATACGCTTCAAAGCCTAAATACTGCATTTTTTTCCTTCCTTTATTTAGATAACTGGTCACCGCGCCGCCCGCAGACGGCGGTTCAGCGCGATTCCAGCCCAATGAACGACTTCCGACAGGATAAGAATTGCCATAACCGCGGCTATGGTTATATCTATTCGGAACGGATAATGAACCGCCGCGGCTCCTAGTCCTCTGCCTCCGACGGCTCCTGCCATAGCGGAATATCCTATCAGATAGATAAGGGTCAGCGCAAGCCCGGAAACAAGGTTCGGCAGGGCTTCCGGAATGAGAACCTTCCATGCTATCTGAAAATCCGTGGAACCCATCGACCGGGCCGCGGAGAGAAGCCCGGGATTCACCCGGGAAAGAGCGGTTTCTACGATTCGCGCCGCAAAACAAACAGCCCCAAAGGAAAGCGGAATGATCGCCGCGCCGCTTTCGGAGACGCGTTGAAACAGCGGCAGTAAGAGAAGCGTCAGGATAATGAAGGCAGGAGCAGACCGAAAAACGGCTACGACCCGAGAGGCTTTGCCGTAAAAAGCCGGACGAGGACGTATGCCTGAAGGAGACGCGGCAAACAGATAGGTTCCCGCCGGAATCCCAAGAATACAGGCGAATACCGCGGGAATCAGGGTCATCCAAAGGGTTTGACCGGCGGCGTTCAGCAGAAGGTTGAGCAGTTCCAAAAAATCGCCCTTAGGCATAGACCCGCTCCTTAGAAGTTTTGGGAGGGGCGAACAGTTGCTGAACGGTTCCGACTTCCACGATACGTCCCTCGTCGAAGACCATTATATCGTCGCAAATTGACTGGATAAGCCCTATCTGATGGGCTACAAGCACCACCGTAAGTCTGAACCGGTCATGGATGTCCCGGATCAGCTCAAGAATAGACTCCGCGGTCTGAGGGTCTAATGCGCTGGCGGTTTCATCGCAAAAGAGTATCTCAGGACTGCCGGCTAAAGCCCGGGCGATGGCGACCCGTTGTTTCTGTCCGTCTGAAAGCTCCCGTAATCGGGCGGTCCGTTTATCTTGCAGATGAACTATTTCCAGTAGTTCATCAACTCTGCGGGCGATCTGTTTTTTGGTCATGCCTGCAACCTCCAAGGGGTAGCTGATATTACCCGACGCGTTTCGAGACTCGAAGAGATTGCCCTTTTGGAAAATCATCCCCGTTTTCCGCCGTTTCATGCGGAGCCGCTCGCCGCAGAGGATATCCACTCGTTCATCGCCGTTGATGCCGTAGTACACTTCGCCGGCGTCGGGACTTTCCAAGAGGCTCATAATGCTCAGAAGCGTGGATTTTCCCGCGCGCCTTCTCCCGACAATTCCATAGATGCTTTCGTTAGGGATCATCAAGCTCACATCTTGTACTGCCGCAAGCCCGCCATACTGCTTAGTTACTCCTTTGAGGATAATCATATACCGCTCCTTACGGTTACAGACGCTAAAGGTCCGTATCCTTTTTGATATATCATAGCAAACCCCTTATGATAATGACAAGTGGGTCAGTATCATAGACGCCGAATAGTATAAAATTCAAATAATGTACATAATTAAAGCATGAAAGAATTACATGAAACCCAAGAACAGCCGAAACGGGTTTTTCTGGTGGGCATCCGAGACAAGCGCGCCCAAGAAGAAACCTTGCAGGAACTGGCAGGGCTTGCAGATACTCTGGGACTTGACGTTGCCGCTCAGGAAACAGTGTATAGTAGAGAACGGCATCCTAAGTTCGGCATGGGTACCGGAAAAGCCGCGGAGCTTGCGAAAAAAGCCGCGGACCTCAAGGCGGAGTGTCTCATTTTCGACGGAGAACTAAGCCCGGGACAACAACGGAACTGGGAGACTCTTACCGGCATCTCTGCAATGGACCGGCAGGAGCTTATCATTCACATCTTCGCAAGCCGAGCCAAAACCAAAGAAGCGGAACTGCAAGTCGGGCTGGCGGAACTTACCTATGCTCTGCCTCGGCTTCGCCATAAATACCTTAACCTTTCCCGGCAGAGAGGAGGACGATACGGCGCGAAAGGCTCTGGAGAAACCAAACTCGAAACCGACCGGCGGCTTGTAGAAAAGCGCATCCTCAGCTTAGAAGCGGAACTTGCGGAAGTACGGAAAAATCGGGAGGTACAGCGGAAAAAACGGGAACGCCAAGGAATTCCGGTCTGCGCTTTGGTGGGCTATACCAATGCCGGGAAGTCTTCGCTGTTTAACGCGCTCGCCGATGCCGACAGCTTTGTGGAAGATAAGCGTTTCGCTACTCTGGACACCGCCACGCGCCAGCTTGAGCTTGAGAAGGGAGGGCATCTTCTGCTTATTGACACCGTGGGTTTTATCCGGCGGCTTCCTCACGCGCTGGTTGATGCTTTCCGTTCGACCTTAGAGGAGGCGGCTCAAGCGGATCTCCTGATTCATGTGCTGGACGCTTCTGACTCCGAAGCGGACCGCTGTTTTGAAACCACCTTGTCGGTACTTCAGGAGCTGAACGCTGAACATATCCCCATGATTACGGTACTAAACAAAACCGACCGTCTCGCCGCGCCGGAGGAGCTTTCGGCGATCAAAAACCGGTATAGCGGCAGTATTCCCATTTCCGCCAAAACCGGACAGGGCCTTGAAGAACTGGTCCGGCGTATCGAAGAAGCTCTGACCGGCGAGCTTACCCGCTTCAGGTTTCCTGCGGACCGCCAAGACCTGCCGAGTTTCCTTTACCGGTCGGGCAAAGTCGTTTCAGAACGCTACGAAGACGCCTTCATTGAGGTAGAAGCCCGGACGCCGATAGAAATCCGGGAACGGCTTAGAGAATATGTAATAAAGGAGGAATAGGTGCGGCGCGGAGAAGTTCATACGTTTTCGGTTTCGGAGCTTACCGAACTCATACGGGAAAACTTGGAAAGGGCGTTTACGTCGATAACCGTCGAAGGAGAGCTGTCTAACTGCCGTCCTTCAAGTACCGGACATCTATACTTTACCCTCAAAGATTCGGGAGCGGTTATTTCCGGAGTGATGTTTAAGAACCGTTTCAAAAGCCTGACCTTTACGCCTCGGGATGGGATGCTCCTGCGGGTACGGGGGAATCTTTCGGTTTATGGACAGCGCGGGACTTACCAGATAATCTGCGATGAATTGGAGCTTGCCGGAACCGGGGATATTCTGACGGTTCTGGAAAACCGGAAGCGGGCGTTCGCCGCGGAAGGGCTGTTTGATCAGAGCCGGAAGAAGCCTATTCCTCGGTTTCCGAAAACCGTAGGGGTGGTGAGTTCGCCCACCGGCGCGGCGGTGCGGGATATTCTCAATATACTACAGCGGCGCGCGGAGGGGATTCATGTAATTATTCTGCCTGCGCCGGTTCAGGGTAATGAAGCGGCGGCGGTTCTTGCCCGGCGGATAGAGCAGGCGAATCAATGGGCTTTGGCGGATGTGGTTATTCTTGGACGAGGGGGCGGTTCTCTGGAAGACCTGCTTCCCTTTTCGGAGGAAGCGGTGGTTCGGGCGGTAGCCGCTTCGGAGATACCGGTTATCAGCGCGGTGGGGCATGAAATAGACTATGCGCTGTGCGATTTCGCCGCGGACCTCCGCGCTCCGACGCCGTCGGCCGCGGCGGAATTGGTCAGCGCAAACCGGGCGGAAACGCTGGGAGCGATTCGGAACATGACGGAAGCCATGGGTCATATCATAGAGCAAAGAATCGAGAAGATTCGGCTTCTCGCCAAGCCTTTCGGCGATCTTGAATACCGGTTTCGGGCTATCCTTCAGCCTCGGCTGGTACGCTTCGACGACGCTAAGGAACGGCTCTTAACCAGTCTGTCAGAGCGGATAACTGCCCTGCGCCGCAGGCTTGAGCTTGGGGCTACCGCTCTTGAAGCAGGGAGTCCGCAATCTATTTTGGAACGAGGCTTCTCGGTAGTTGTCAGCGAAGCGACCAGAAAAACCATACGCCTTGCGGAAGAGGTTGCGCCCGGAGAACGGCTTATCATTTATCCCTTGCAGGGAACCATCACTGCGACCGTAGCTAAAACTAATTA
>JAIRPH010000181.1 GCA_031257135.1 Spirochaetaceae bacterium | reverse complement strand
TTCCGCCGCCGGAATTCCGCCTGCGATGAGGGCTTTCGCCAGAGGAACCGCCTTTTCCGGATCGTCAATCTTGATCACCGGCACAATACCGATCTTCCCTAGTTCTTCAAAAATTGTATCCATACCATACCTCTAAATAAAAAGTATACCTGTATATCTCTAAAAAGTATACTACTGAATCTGTTGATTTTTTGTCCTATTCCGCTACTAAGAAAAGTCCTTAGAAACAACGTTTCTCAGGACTTTCTAAAAGCGTTTACGGCAGGATATAGCTCTGTTTGTTCGGTCCGCCCAGTATGGAAGCGGTTAGACGTATCGGCTCAGGAACGGTTTTTTCTAAAAGAAAGGCTTCAACGATTTTATCCCGCCCCGGGGCAAGGGGGAAATAATCGTCTGAGAAAAGCAGTTTATGATTGCTTTCTAATTCGACCAGCCGTACCGGAGTTTCCGCGCTCAAGCGGAGACGCCATGTATCCGCGCCGGCGGATTCGACGCTTACATTAAGATCGCGGTACTCCCCGTCGTACTCGGAGAAAGGACAGAAAAACAGCATATCTTCGGCAAGCGGATTTCCGTCCTGAAGCGCGCAAACGTAGAAAGCCTCTTCAGTGCGGCTCTGTACTTTTTCGTACAGGACTTCAAGCCGCTGTACCCGGACAAGCCCTCCGGCTTCAGCCTGCACGTTCCGCGTCCAGCGTCCCAGCGGTTCTCCCCGCCTGCCGAGATGAACGGCTTCCACCATTACGTCCGCGGTTTCCGCGGTATGATTAGAAAGCATCACTACAATATCCGATACGTCCCGGTAGGCGTGAACTCCAATCGGCGCGAAAACCCGTTTCACTGCGTAATAAGGCATCATAGGATAGCCGCCGTAGTCAACGCAACCGAATTGGAAAAGAGGTCCGCCCTTGTTGTGAGACCAGTAAATCACCCCGGAATTAGAAGGACTGCGGAAGCGGTACATGGAAAGCGCGCTGTAATCCGCTCTGAGCTGTTCCAGTTCCAGTCCGTGAAGATAGGAACGCAGTGTTTCTACGCTGAACCAGTTGCTGTAAGGCATCCGGTTGAAAAGCCCTAGACCTGTACGTTCCTGCCATCGTGAAGCCCACCCCGGACGGGAGAATTCCGGCGCGTCAACGTCGAGTCCCATGTATTTTTTCAGCGTTTCAGGGCGGGAGTAACTCTCGCTCGTCCAGCAGGTTTCGGTAACGAACAGCGGGTCTTTACTGCTGTTGTAAAAATTGCCCCAGTTGTGACATTCTCCCTCAACCGGAGACTGGGCCCACTTGCCGCCGTGAGGCGAATTGGGGATGTACGGAATATCCGGGCAGAGCCTCGCCGCCAGCGGAGGCAGATATTCCTGAAAGAGCCTTTCTCCGTAGAACCGGTCAACAGCCTGTTTCCAGCCCCATTCGTCCCATCCTTCCTGCTGTTCGTTGCCTCCGCAGACCAGACAGAAACACGGATGAGAACGCGCCTGTTTGAGAACGCCTTCAGCTTCAGCGAGAAATTCTTTGACGAATTCCGGGTCATAGTCAGGATACAGATTGCTGTGAAGAAACATATCGTGCCAGATGAGAATTCCTAAACGGTCGCAGAGTTCATAATAAGAATCATCTTCCGCCACGCCGCCTCCCCAGATGCGGATCATGTTGACCCCTTGATTTTCGAGGAGTTTGAAAAGCCGGTCGTATTCTTCGGGAGAGCCGTAGCATTTGATGTAGTCCAGCGGAATATGATTCTGTCCGTGAACGACGATCTTTTTCTCGTTGACTTTGAAGTAGAAAGTCTTTCTGCCGGAAGAGTCTTGTTTCGCCAGCGTTACTGTCCGTACGCCGATCTGCCGGGTACATTCATACACAACGGCTCCGTTCTGGACAAGCTCGGCTTTGAGCGCGTACAAATACGGTTCCCCGTATCCTTTCGGATGCCAGAGTTTCGGATCAGCTACGGTAAAAGACGCGGAGCCTGCGTCCGCCCGGGTTTCCGCTTCAGCCGCGGTCGCGCCGTCTGCGTCAGTCAGGATAAGCCTGAGAACCGTACCGGTTCCGGCTCGTTCAGCGGTGAAAAGAACCGTGCAGAAGGCTTTATCCGCGCTGACGCGTTCGGTACGGAAACACAAATCCGAAAGGTACGCCCCGGGATACATAACCAACTGAACCGGACGGTTTACACCGATGCCCAGAACGCCGGTTCCCAAGTTGAGGAGGCTCGATCCGGCGAAGAAGCTCCGCTGATACCGGCGGATCAGAGATTTCCCTAAGAGTCCCTCCGGAGACCTGCCGTTGCGGAGGCGTTTCTCGGTTTCATCGATCTTGCCTTCGATCATCCGGTGGTGCGACTTGACCCGGATGAGGAGCTTGTTCTTCCCGCGATGCCTCAGCGTTTCATGGTTTACCGGAAACTCGTAGATTCGCATGGCATTGGCGGTTTCTCCCAAGAGAACGCCGTTAAGCCACACTTCGGAATACGTGTCCACCCCTTTCAGCCGGAGAAAGATCGTTTCCATCTGAGCCGCGGCGGAAGGCGTATCGAATTCAGCGCGGTAGAGCCAGTCGCTTTTCGCAACCCAAGCCGCGGCGAAAGCCGCCTTCGAGCTTGCGTAGGGATTTTCGAGTTTCCCCAAAGCCGTCAGATCATACTGAACCGCTCCGGGAACCATCGCGGGAAACCATGCTCCCGTTTCTTGAGGAACCTGACGATCCGGCAGAGCGCAGTCATACTGCGCCGCCTGCCAGTTGTCTATTGTTTTCTCCATATCTGCCTCCATAAAACAAGTAAAACTACCCTTTCAGCCCTTGAACGGCGATGCCTCCCATAAGCTGTTTCTGGGCGATGATAAAAAAGATGATAATCGGCAACAGCGATACTACCGACATAGCGAAAAGCTGTCCGTAGTTTGACGCGCCGGTAGCGTCAATAAAAGTACGCAAGCCTAAAGCTACGGTAAACAGCTCAGGATTGCCGATGTAAATAAGCTGGCTGAAAAAATCGTTCCACGTCCAGATCATGGTAAGCGCCATAATAAGCGCGGTTCCGGCGGTGCAGAGGGGCATGAGGATGCGGAAGAATATCTGAACCGGCCCGCACCCGTCTATGGTCGCCGCTTGATCCAGTTCGCGAGGGATGCTCCGCATGAATTGTACCATCATGTAACAGAAAAACCCGTTAGTCCCCAAAAAAGCTGGTACGATCAGGGGCAGATAAGTATTGATCCAATGTAGTTTGGTGAAAATAAGAAACCTCGGCAGTAATACTACATGAAAAGGAAGCATCATAGATACCATAAGTACCGCGAACAAAACCTTTTTTCCCGCAAGCTCAAGCCGGGCAAAAGCGTAAGCCGTCATAGAACAGGAAGATACGTTTCCTACAATACAGCAGAGAACCAGCAGTATCGTGTTTTTAAAAAACAGCCCGAAATTAATTCCCGCCCGGCCGTTCCAGCCTAATATATAGTGTTCCGCCGTGAATTCGGCAGGAATTAAGCCCAGTTCCCGGAAAATTAACGCTTCAGGCTTGAAGGAACTGGCAACCATCCAGAGCAGAGGATACAGCATAAACGCGGCTCCCGCAATGAGGATAATTACTTTCAACAGCATCGCTGTCTTTTTATTCATCATAGTACACCCACAAACGGGAAGTCGCGAACAGAAGCGCGGTAATTGCGCCGATTATCAGAAGCAGAAACCACGCCATAGCCGAAGCGTACCCCATCTTGTACTCTACGAAACCCTGCCGGTAGAGATACAGGGTGTAGAATAAAATCGAATCCCGGAATCCGCCGGTACCGCGGCTGATAATAAACGCCGGCGTAAAGGCTTGAAACGCGGAAATAATCTGCATAATCAGATTGAAAAAAATAATCGGCGTCAGCATGGGGAAGGTTATGCTGAAAAACCGGGCGATTCTGCCCGCGCCGTCGATTTCCGCGGCTTCATACAGCGTTTCCGGAATATTCTGGATTCCCGCGACAAAGATAACCATGCACGACCCGAACTGCCACACCAGAAGCGCGACCAGCGTATACACCGCGGTAGCCGGGTCGTTCATCCATGAAACCTCGGCAAAGCGCGTAAAACCCAAAAAAGACAGCCCTTTGTTGAGGATGCCCTCTAACCCGAAAATCTGCCGCCACAGAAGCGCAACAGCGACACTGCCGCCCAACAACGAAGGGACGTAGTAAATCCCCCGGAAAAGCTGAAACCCCGGAACCTTATGGTTCAGTATAGACGCAAGAAACAGCGCAAACCCAAGCTGAAGGGGAACCCCGAACAACACGTATCGGGCGGTAATCCCGAGAGAACGCAGAAAACGAGGGTCCTTAAACAGCGCGGTATAATTAGCAAAACCTATCCAATCCGGGACGTTAAACATATTTGAATTGGTGAAGGAAAACCACAGGGACATAAGCATCGGCGCAAGAGAAAACGCCGTAATCCCTATCAGCCACGGGGCGAGAAACACAAAAGCGATCTTTTGGGTCCGCATATATCGTTTGATACAATCCTCCTTTCCGGAAAGGCTCGGCTGGACTTAGCAGTCCAGACCTTCCGGACTTAGTAGTCCAGCCTCCCCGGACTTAGTAGTCCAGCCTTCTCTAACGGTTCGGCTTGTTCTTGGACAGAATAGCTTCTGCCTCTTGAAAAAAGCGGTCTACCCCCGCGTTGAGCGTAATAGCCCCGGATGAAATATCTTCATAAGCCAGTCGCAGGCACGGGTCGAAAACGCTGGAACTGCCTTCGGCTCTTGCCCGGGACGGCGGAATAGTCTTGTCCTCCAGCAGGAGCTTATCGAAGCTGTAGCTCCGGTTTTCCACCGCGGTAGCCGCGCCTTGTATCGCCTTGAGCGCGTCCGGGTCTCCGGGCGCGCCGTAATCAGCCTTGAAAATCAGATTGGCTTCGAGGTTATTCACCATCCAGTCGATGAACTCAGCCGATTCAGCAGGATATTTCGTCTTAGCCGAAACGCCGAACATCGTGGGCTGGAAAAAATCCCCCGGAATGTTCGGATTGACCCGAGGCTCTCTGGTAATCAGCACCTCCCCTGCGACGATACTCTGAAAGGTAGGTATTAGATTGGCGTTTTGAAAGAGCAAAGCCGCTTTGCCGGAACCGAACAGGGTCTGCTCGTAGGGGGCGTTCCTGAGTTCCGCGCTCAATACCGCTCCCGGGACGGCTCCGGCTTTACGCAGATCGTCCCACAGGGTAAACCAGTCGATCAAGTCCTGCTTGGCGAATCCCAGCCCGGTTCCTTCGGCGGTATAGAAGGATTTGCCTTTAGAACGCATGAATATCTCTATCGCGTGATCCGAATCGGCCGCGCTTTCCACAGCCCAAACCCCTTGGGGAAGTTTGTCTTTGAGTTCCAAAACATAGGCTTTGAACTGCTCAACCGTCCAATTCTGCGGCGGCGGAGGCAGACCCGCGCCGGCGATCAGCGCGGCGTTGTACAACACCCCTTGGGGCGTGAGTCCGTAAATAATGCCGTACTGTTTCCCGTTGATAATCCCCGGCGAAATCGCCGCGTTAGACCAGTCCGCGATATTAATCCTGCCGGACTGCACATACTCGTCCAGCGGAAGCAGTACGCCTTTATTCACATATTCCTGTACCGACTGCATCACATGGAGGCTCACGTCAGGCTGAGTTCCAGCCGCGGCTTGAGTGTTGAACTTGACCCAATAGTCGGCGAAATTCGAGTATTCCCTCGAAATCTTCACTCCCGGATGCTGGCTCTCGTAAAGATCGAGCAGAGTATTCATCCGGTCGTTCCGAGAATTGGGACCCCACCAGCAGAATCGTAACGGGACCTCTCCTTTCGGGGCTTTGTCTCCGCCTCCGCCCGCGAACAGAGAACCGTCTAGTACCGTCAATACCGACAGCAAGACGATGATCTTTTTCATATAAACTCCTTTTATCCCATAAAGCGCGCGTACCACGCGGGGAAACTCTTTTTGAACACCTTTCGCAGTTTTTCGCAGTCTTTTTCTTTGAGGGCTGAAAAGATGTTCCGGTGATCTTCAGCGGCTTCGGCGATAGGCAGAGGCGCAAGCCGGGCGTGAACTATCTCGAAAAACAGCTCCAGCGACACCTCGCCGATTTTGATGATATACGGATTATGCGTGCAAAAAAGCACGCTCCGGTGAAAATCAAGCTCGTCCTGAGCTTCGACCAAAGCCTCGGGGGATTTGACCGTAACCTTTTCTTCCAGAGCCTCTACCGCGGCTTCGACCGCGGCGAGGTCTTCCGGGGTTGCGTTAGCCATAGCGAGATGGGTATATGCCGTCTCATAGATTTCCCGAAATTGCGCGAGGTACTCCGCGGTTTGCGGAAGAAGCATGAACTGAATCGCCAACGCGTTTGCCGCGCCCTCTCGGAGGGTATTGCACACAAAGGTTCCCTCTCCCTGACGGGCTTCCACCGCGCCGAGGCTTTCCAGCATTTTAAGCGCTTCCCGAACCGAAGAAATCCCGACGCCCATCTTCGCGGCAAGCTCGCTGGCTCCGGGCAGGCGGTCTCCGGGCTTGAGTTCTCCCCGCATGAAGGCGTCTTTTATCTGGGCAAGCACCTGATCGGTTATTTTTTCCTTTTTCTGTATGGATGACAGACTCATCTCCCCCACGGCGATACCTCCCTTGCGGATGTTAGACCTTAATTTTAATCAGTATTTTTTTGTTGGTTTGGCTCTCTTTGTCCTGATGATTAAGCCCGGGCGCGTGAGTATCCCCGGGGAAAAGCAGAAGAAACCGGTCCGCCCCGATAGGCAGAGGACGGGAAAAGCCCTCATAAAACCGGCAGTCCTTATCAGGCTGTTCTTCGAGAACCTTCGTCGCGTCTTGGACGAATCCGACAAAGAGGTCTTCTTTTCCCTCCGTCAGATAATGAAGGTCCAGAAATTTATCGTGAGTTTCCAGCTTCGCCTCACGGTAAGGCTTGGTGGAGTTACGCCATACGTTGACCACTACGTCCTCGCCGTCAATGGGATGCTTCCCTTCCGCAAGAGCCGCCAAATCGGTTTCCTGCAAAAAACGGAGAGCTTTCTCCACCCGGGGGCTTACGCCGTAGTAATACGAGGCGTTCTGCAATTTGTCATAAATCATAGTATTTCCTTGCGCGTTAGATATAAGAATATCAGTTATCTGATAATAAATAACTATACTATACCTGTTGAGAAAATACAAGTTTTTTCTTTTTGACTAACCTGAGCAGACGCCGCCGTACCGATTAGGGCGTCCGGTCTAGCCGCCGGAGCAGGAGGTCAGCGGACCCGCTTTCAGGGTATGATGTTATACTCTTGGACTACCTGAATCTCGGAGCGGACCGAATCGGCGCGGGCTAATTCCTGAGCCGCTGAAACCGCGGCTTCTACCACGGATTGAGCGTTCGCTACGCCGTAGAGGATGCACTGTCCCTGAAAAATCTCGGTTTCCAAGAAATGGATAGGAACTTCCTTATCGTAGAGGATGTGGTGTTTAATCTGATGGGCAAGCATGAGTTCTTTGAGGCGGTCTCCGTGGAGGGTCTCGGTTTCCTCGGTGATGAGCTGGTCCCGCAGATACTTGATGATTTCCGCGCATATCGAGGGGCGCAGGTGTCCGGTGTTCAGGGCGAGATGATAGTTTCCGGGCTGACGCCATTCCATATCAAAAAAGTAATGGTGAAAGCCTTTTCGGTCCTTATCGCTTTGTTCGATGATCTGCTTCGCCCGTTTGTCGTCGCAGTGGAAGTAGCTTTTCACCCGCTTCATGCGGATCGGCAGAGGCGCGCCCAAAAATACCGATAACACCCCGGGGACGTTTTTGAAAATTACGCTTGCCCCTCGTCCGATAATTACCGCGTTGCCCTTCCCCGCTTCCGTGAGAACCGCGGTTTTAAGATAATGCAGGTAATCGTCCCGATCCTGCGATAAAGACGCCAAAAACGAAGGCTTTCGTTCATCATACCGCTGAAGTTTATGCTCCGCGATGCCGTAAGATTTAATGCGCTCTTCCAGTCCCGATTTATTGACAAACCGATAGCCTAACAGTTTCGCTAATTCTTGGGCGGTCTCGTCGCCCAGGGCCGCTAATTCGCGGGAAATCGTTATAATAGCCATATTTCAAGTATAGAACTCCCCGCGGCTCTTGTCAAAAAGCGCGGGAGTTTTTTTTCTGGTTTCTTGTATTCTCCGTCTGCATAAACTATACTTTATTAAAAGGAGGGCGTCATGGAAACAGCGGCGTACTTGAATGATTCCGGTATTGCCTTAACCGAAGCGAACAGACCGGATGAGGCTATTTCCTTGTTTCGTAAAGCGCTGATTATGGAGCCGGGAAATCCTTTGCTCTGGCTTAACTTGGGAATCGCCCAACAGAAGACCGGAGATTACGACGAAGCCTTAGGCAGTTTTCAGCGGGCGGTTTCTATAGAAGATACCCTAGCCGACGCATGGGTCTCTATGGGTCTTATTTATTACGAACTAGAACAGTTTGAGATATCCGAAGCCTGCTATCATTCCGCGCTTGAACGAGATTGCAACGCGCCTAAAACGTGGAATAACCTGGGAGCGCTTTATTTTACCGAAGGAAGCTATGAAGAAGCCCGGCATTGTTTTGAAGAAGCCGTCAGTTTAGCCCCTTTGTACTACGAAGCCCTCTACAACTTGCGGGATACCTGCCGGGAACTGGAAGATTACCGGGCGGCCGCGGAATTCGAGCGGGTCCTCTCTGGAATCGTTGCGCCCCAAGGGATTATGCCCCTGGGCTATCAAACCCGCCCCGGAAGAGCGGGAATCTGATGCGGATTCTCTACGTCGCGGAGCTGGTCGGAAAAGCCGGCATCTATGCCTTTAAAAAAGGGATAGCCGAACTGAAACGAGAATCCGCCTTTGATTTCGTGATCGCCTGCGCCGACGGCGCGACCGGCGGAAACGGCGTCGGAAGAGGTCACGCAAGCTACCTCCGCAAATTGGGCGCGCAGGTGCTTACCACCGGCGAATGTTGCTTCTATAAAAAAGACGCGGTAGAGCATATTGATAAAATGCCCTATCTCCTCAGACCGGCGAATCTCAACCCGGAAGCTCCGGGTTTGGGGTCCCGGATTTTCAAAGCAGGAGACCGCAAAATCGGCGTAGCGGTTTTGCTCGGACAGAGCGGTTTTCTGCGACTTCACGGCAACAATCCTTTTTCCGCTCTGCCGATCCTGTTGGAGCGGCTTCGGCAGGAAACGCCGTATATCGTCGTTGACTTCCACGCGGAAGCTACCGCGGAAAAGCGCACCCTCTTCGCCATTGCCGACGGCCGTTGTTCCGCGGTGATAGGCTCTCACACCCGGGTTCAGACCGCGGACGAGACGGTTCTCGCCGGCGGCACGGCGGTCATTACCGACGCAGGACGTACCGGGTCCGCCGATTCCGTCGGCGGCGCGGATATACAAAGCCGGATTAAAGAATACCTCACCGGTATTCCCGACTGGACAAAAGAGGCGTGGAGCAAACCGGAACTCCAAGGCGTCGTCATAGACCTAGACGAAACCGGTAAAGCCCGCGGTATAGCACGAATCCGGCGCCGCCTCCCGGACATCGCTCCGGAAACCGCAGAGCGCGAAGCCTGAACCTTGCCCTGCTTGCGTTATACGAATACACTAAGCTATATGAACATCGATCCACAGGATTTTAAAATAGAGTATCAAACCATCGATAAAGTCCGCAGTGTTATCATCGCCGGCTATAAAGGCGGACTCGGAGATATCAGCATACCCTCAATCATTAACAACCTGCCGGTAACGGCTATCGGCGAGTTCGCCTTTAAAGGAAGCCCGGGACTGCGGAGCGTCGCCTTCCCGGAGAGTCTTACCGTAATCGGCGATTACGCCTTTGAGCGGTGTACGGCGTTATCGAATCTCGTCTTCCCGGAGGGACTTTCGGCTATCAAGCGGTCAGCCTTTGCCGGATGCGGCGGACTTAAAACCGTTGCGTTCCCGAAAAGCCTTGAAACCATCGGAGAAGGCGCGTTTTCCGGATGTATCGGGCTTACCGGCGTCGATATTCCCGCGGGTCTCGCCGAGTTGGGAGAACGCGCCTTTGACGGATGCGGCAGGCTTACTGAATTTAGAGTAGATGACGAAAACCAGCAATTCAGCTCGGTCGGAGGCGTATTGTTTGACCGCAACGGAAGCACGCTTATTTGGTATCCTAAAGGCAGACAGGACGGCTCATACAGCGTCCCGGAGCAGACCGCATACATCGGAGATTGGGCGTTTGAGGGATGCAGAGGACTGAAAAGCATCCCTCTTCCGAAACGGCTTATTTCCATAGGAAATTACGCCTTTGCCGGATGCGGCATTATGGACATCCGTTTTCCCTCGGGTCTTACGGTCATCAAGAAGCACGCGTTTTACCGATGCGCCCGGCTTACTAAGCTCATTTTGCCGCAGAGTCTTGCGTCTTTAGGACAGTACGCCTTTGGAGACTGCTCAAATCTCGAAACCGTTACGCTGTCGCGGCAGACCAAGATAGGTAATGGAGCCTTTTACGGCGCGCCGGTCCAGCTTACTTATCACTAGGAATCCCGCTTACCGCGCCGGAGGCTCGGCGTCAGACATCGGCTACCGAGCGGGCGCATGGAACCGCGCCCGCTTGCGGACAGGTTCACTAAGGCTTAGAAGTTGCCCTCGGTCCGGCGCGCATCCTTTTAAAAGAAAAATAAAAGGAGGTGATCTACAAAGTATGATAGGCGGAGCATGACAAAGGGGGACAAAAGCGATATTATGGAATAATGCAAATCGCCATAGAACTCAAATGCCCCCAATGCCATAGCAATACTATAGTCAAAAACGGAAAAAAAAGCAACGGCTCACAGAATTATCTCTGCAAAGACTGCGGACG
>JAIRPH010000170.1 GCA_031257135.1 Spirochaetaceae bacterium | reverse complement strand
GAAAATATTTTTGACATACAGCAGGGCGTCAGCATAAATATTTTTCTAAAGACCGGCAAGAAAGAAGAAAGCGCGTTAGCGGAAGTGTTTCATTTTGATGTATACGGCAAGCGCGAAGCGAAATATGCGTTTCTCTTAGAAAACACGCTTTCTACCGTGCAATGGCGGCAATTAAAGCCTTCTGCGCCTCAGTATTTCTTTGTCCAAAAAAATTTTTTCGGCAAAGACGAATACGACAAAGGCTTTAGTATACAAAAACTATTTTCGGTGAACGGCGTTGGGATTACAACCGCTCACGACAATTTTGTGATTTCAGAAAATAGAACCGAACTTCTAAAAAGATTCACCGAGTTTAAAAAAAGCCGAGGCGAAACAGAGTATTTACACGAAAAGTTTAAGGTGAAATACAAAGACGGCTGGGATATTTTGAAGGGCTGGAATAATCTCCAAAAGACCGCCGATGTATCAGCGTATATACAAGAAATACAATACCGTCCCTTCGACAAACGATATATCTTTTATGAAGATGTATTAGTTTGGCGGACAGTAAGAAAAGTCATGCTACATTTTCTTGGCGATAGTTTGGTTGAAAGACCGCGCACAAAAATCATGCGGCATTTTCTCGCGGGAGAAAATGCCGCCTTAGTTATTGGAAGACAAGGACAAGTTGTTGGTTCTGCGGCGTGGAATCTCGCGTTTGTTTCTAAAAATATTACTGACATAAATCTTTTTTACCGAGGCGGCGGTCACGTATTTCCGTTATATTTTTACCCTGAAGGTTTACACTCGGCGGAAGCGCGCCGTCCTAACTTGAACGCAGATATTGTACAAGCTATATCTGAAAAAACAGGGTTACTGTTTACCGCTGAAAAAGAAAGCAGTAAAAATACCTTTGCGCCTATCGATCTGCTCGATTATATCTACGCCGTGTTGTACTGCAACGCCTACCGTAAAAAGTACGCCGAGTTTTTGAAGATAGATTTTCCCCGGGTTCCGTATCCTGCGGGAGCGGAGCAGTTTCGCCGGCTTGCGGATTTCGGCGGGGCTTTGCGGCAGGCGCATCTGCTGGAAAACGCGGAACCCGCGGAAGGGCTTGCGGATTTTCCCATAGCCGGCGCGAACAAAATAGAAACCATCGCTTACAAAAATGGGAACGCGTATATTAACAAAGAACAGTATTTTGAAAATGTTCCGGCTGAAATATGGCAATACTGCATCGGCGGGTATCAGCCCGCGCAGAAATGGCTCAAAGACCGCAAAGGTTTTCCGCTCGCGTTTGACGATATTCAGCATTACCGGCATATCGTTACTGCGCTGAAAACCACGATACAACTTCAAGAGCGCATCGACGATGCCTTCAGCGCGGATTAAACAGACCTCGGAGGTATGTACGCGGTCTAGCCGTTTCCCTCTATTTGCTCGATTTGTTCTACCAGAAGCGGGAGGAGCTGTTTTTTCCGAGATACAATATCGTTCAGGAAATAAACTCCTTCGCATTGCCGGGGAAACTCAAGGTGCTGTAAGAAACTCGGTTTTCCCATAATGAGCAGATGACTGGTCAGTTTGGTTATATCTGTGACCATCATTGCGCTGAATAGGGCTTTTCGGGAGCGGTATTCTATCTCAAGCTCGTTGAGGAATTCCTGCTTTCGGGATAGAATCTCTGCCGGAGTATCGACCTCTATCTGGCTTACGGTGAAGATACAGCCCGCTTCGGAGTATTCCTTCATGTCTTGATGTACTACCTCGCCGGCGTTTCTTCCTCCGATTCTCGACGCCGCAGTGATAATGTCATGTCCCAGCGACTGAATGTCCAGATTCGTGATATTCGACAGATATTCTGCGGTATTCCGATCCTCCTCGGTGGTGGTTGCGGACTGCAATACCAGCGTATCCGCGAGGATCGCGGACAGCAGGATAGAGGCGATCTCTTTGGGGATCGGCGTCCGGTTTTGCCGGTACAGAGAAACTACAATCGTTGCGGTAGCCCCGACAGGACGGTTAATAAACATAATCGGATCCTTCGTGGTTAGGTTTCCCAGCCGATGATGATCCACTACTTCCCGGATGGTATAGTTTTCTATCCCTTCTACCGCCTGAGACAGTTCGTTGTGATCAACCAAGATGATCTCTACGTTCGCGTCCTCAAGCAGATCGCTTTCCGCGATAATGCCTACCAGTTTACGGTTATCGTCAACCACCGGCAGAGAACGGCTGGGCGATTCCTGCAACAGGGGACGGACTTTGCGTATCGTATCGGACAGATGCACCGGCTTAGTTTCTAAATCAGCCATTGTAGAAACCGGGGCGGAATACATCGCCAGCATTGCGGTTTCCGAAGAGCGGTAGGGACTGATCAGCACGGAAACCTGTTTTTCATCGGCTTTCTGCCGGAGTTTTTTGTCCATAGTGGTCCCCGATGAAAGCACCAGCGCGCGGACGCCGCTTTCGATGCAGTACTCCTGAACGTCGAGACGGTCTCCGGTAATTACCACGGCGTTTTCCGGGGTATGCAGAGACAGAGTTTTCTGTAAGGTTTCAAAGCTGTCGGCAACCACGATAATCACGCATTTGAACAATTCTTCCGGCTTGAACATAAGTATCTGCTGGGCTGAAAGGGTTTCGGCGATGAGCCTGATATTCGTGGAAAAAACCGTCTGGCTTTCAGGATTGATTACCTTGAGGCTGTTCTGGGCAAACGCGTTATAGTGCAGGAGGGAACAGTAGGTTTCGTCGGCGTTGACCACCGGGAGAATCTTGATTTTAGTTTCTTCCATCTTGGTGATGCCGTTCCAGAGCGAAGTATCGCCGACCACCACATACCGGCAGGCGTGCATATAATAGGAAACTTTGGGGATCATATCGGGGATATACTGAGGAATCGGCACCTTGAAGCGGTTGAAAATATATTCGGTTTGAGGCGAGACTTTTCCGCCCCGCACGGCGACGCACTCGGTTTTACCGAGGCTCTGTTTAAGCCGGGCGTAAGCCGCCGCGGACGCCACCGAATCCGTATCGGGATTCCTATGCCCAAGAATGTATATGGTCTTCTTTATCTGAGTATCCATAATCGTAATATTACTATATTATAATACGTCAGCATAGAGTCCGCTTGAGGCGCGGGTTCTTTCAGCCGGGTCCGGGCTTCCCGGATTTATAAAAGCCGCTGAGTATCAAATTACCGCGGTACGTCTCAAGGCTTTTAAAAATATGACGATATTTAATAAGCATATTTAAGTTCAGGAGGAACCTCATTGTGAAAAGATGGTCTAAAACGTTATTGCTTTTAGTTTTTAGTACCTTCCTATTGTTTAGCGTTCAGGCTCAAAAAAAGTCCTTGACAATTTTACCTTACACCGGCGAAATCGGCGGAGATGAAGATGCAATAACGTCTTTGCTTTCACGTCAAGCGGATCTCCAGCGGGAATTCTCGATAGCCCCTTGCGACAGCAATTTTACTGAACTTGCGGCGGAGATAGAATCGGGAGATTTTAGCCGAAAGACGGATGTTATTGCCGAAATACAAAACCGGCTTAATAAGCCCGATTTTGTGCTTCTGGTGCGGGCTGATGCCATCGGAAACAGCAAACTGACCTTGCTCTCTATGATTGACGCCGGGACCTTACAGCAGGTGGCGGGGTATTACCGGAAATACGGAGATACCCGGGATATTCCGATGCCGGACATAACCAAAAGAATAATCGCCGGCGCGCAGAGCCAGCCGAACCCGGAAAAGTTTTCGGTTCTGCCTTTCCGAAGCAGAGTAGACGGAAACGACGCGGAAATCATGTTCCAACTGCTGAATATCGAAGTTACCAACAGCGGTAAATACGCGGTATTTCCCTGGGACTTGATTATTGACAACTTCACGCGGAATATTCCTTATTATTACGGCATTGTTGAGCCTGCAAGCCTCACCGACTTCGGCGAGGAAACCGGTATCCGCCATGTGCTTACCGGAGACTTGCTGAAGCCCGGACCGGTCAATCTGTTCATGGCTTCGATGCTCAGTACCGACGCTCCGGTCTCATCCGACCAGAAAAACGGGTCTTATATCAACGGAAATATAGATTATGTATCCCTGTCCGACAGTTTGGACGATGTAGCCCGGCTTACCAAAGTCCTGCTCGGAGGGATTGCGCCGGTAGCGGTAACGCCCGGAGTGGCGAATCCTCCGGAGCGTTCCCCGATTATCGATTCCCTGCCTTCATTCCCTCAAGCGGTTCCGGCAAAGGCGGCTCCGGCTCCGGCGAAAGTAACGCAGGCTCCGGCGAGTCCTATCGAGTTCTACGAAGTCTATGAGGCTCTCGCGCCGATAGACTCAACGCCTCAACCCGCGAACCCTTCCCCGCCGCCTCGGACCGCCCCGCAGATCGCGCAGGCTCCCGCGCCTAAACCAATGCCGATAGGCGCGCCGGGCATCCAAGAACCGGGCAAGCCGACCCTGACGGTTCTCCCCTTCAGCGATAAAATCGGCGAAGACGAGGAAACCATCACCATACTGCTGGCAAATCAGGAAGAACTCCGGAACGCCTTCAGCGTAATCCCCAGCGATACCAACTTCGACGCGCTCATGGGCGCGCTCGCCTCTCAGCATTACAGCTCCGGCAAAGACTTTACCGAAGCCTTGCGGAGCCGGCTTAAAGCGGACTTCGCCCTCCTCGTGCGGGCGGAACCGGTAGGCGCAGGCAGAATAGTCCTTATCTCGCTTATCCGCATGGAAACCCTCCAGCAAATATCCGGGAAGTATCAGCGGTACAGCGGAGTCCGGGAAGTCAGAGCTTCTCTGCCGGAGATAGCCAAAACCGTCATCGCCGACGCTCAGAAACCGGTTAATCCGGTTCTCCCGAACCTTACGGTACTGCCTTTCTATACCCCCAGCGGCAGAGAAATCAAAGACGCTAACATTCTCTTCCAGTATTTGACTATCGAGCTTTCCAACAGCGGGAAATATACGGTCTACCCCTGGGCGTTGCCGATTGAAACTCAAGTAGGGTCATTCAAAGGCTCTTATTTCGGCATCATTGATCCGGAAACGATCAAAGCCTTCGGAACGGCTATGCAGATACGGTATGTGCTTACCGGAGACTTGCTGAGTATGGGAACCACCAATCTTTTTTTGAGTTCCATCGTAGATACCCAAAACGCGGCGGTTCTGCGGGAAGGAGACCTTGAGTACCGGCTTCTCATGGAGGATATGAGCGTCGTTACCGGACTTGCGGGAGTTCTCATCAATGGGAAGACTCAGCCTCGGCAGGAACCGCCGCCTCTCCCCGCGCCTGCGCCCGCGCCGAACCGGGTTCCGCCGCCTGCCGCGGGTTCCGCCGACGATCGATGGGCGGAGCCGCCGAAAGCCGCGCTTCCTCCTACGGCTCAACCGGCTGATCCTTTTAAAGACTTTATAAAAATTCCTGCCGGAACCTTCACGATGGGAACTCCTGCAACGGAAGCCGGACGGGACGCCGATGAAATCCAACATTCGGTACAAGTAGGGAGTTTCTATCTGGCAAAAAATGAGGTAACTCAGGCGGAATACGAAGAAATTATGAAAACCAATCCCAGCTATTTCAAGCAGTATCCGAATCTGCCGGTTGAGCAGGTGAATTGGTTTGAAGCCGTAGCCTACTGCAACGCCCGGAGTATCAAGGAAGGATTGACCCCCGCGTACGGCATAAACGGAGAAACCGTAACCTGGAACCGGACGGCAAACGGCTACCGTCTGCCCACTGAGGCGGAATGGGAATACGCGTGCAGAGCCGGAACTTCCACAACCTTTAATACCGGCGATATGTTTACCTCCCAAGACGGCAATTACGACGGGACTTATCCCTACAGAAACGCCACAGGAGCGTATCGGGAGCGGACCATGCCGGTAGGCAGTTTCAAGCCCAATGCTTGGGGACTCTACGATATGCACGGAAACGTCTACGAATGGTGCTGGGACTGGTATGAGCCGTATAACCCCGGAAACCGGGGCGGCTTAGTGGGCAACCGGATTGTCCGGGGCGGAAGCTGGTACAGCGCGCTCCGCTACCTGCGCTCCGGCAACCGGATACAGGTCGCTCCGGCGATCCATGTGTACTATGTAGGCTTCCGGGTAGCCCGGAATCTTCCTAATTAATAAGATATGAGGGGGCGATCCCCCGCGCCTAAGGCGTCCGCAGATGTCCACAGCGTAACGCATGGCTCTGCGGATTTTTTGCCGAGAAGTTCCTCAAGGTTTCCTTATTTCGCAATAGATGCAATCGCCAGCCTAGAAAAAGCCGCCCTCGATGCGATTAAGGCTCAGATTGACAGAAAAGCCGTATACCCGTATACTAAAACTATGATGCGTCTTAACCCGTTAAATGATTTCCTGATAGTAAAGATGTTCGGCGAGACCGGCGATGAAGAACAGTTACTCTCTCTAGCTAACGCGATAGT
>JAIRPH010000068.1 GCA_031257135.1 Spirochaetaceae bacterium | reverse complement strand
ACGAAGGAAATTACCGGCGGAGTTCTCCTCAATCAAAAAGTCACTCCCCAAATGCTGGAGAAAGAGGAAGACCGGCGCAAACTCATCGCTCTGATTAGAACCTTTTTTAACCGGCTGTCAGGGTTTCATGTCCAGTTTAACGTGGTGTCGAAGCAGACTCTTTTGGACGCCCAAGTTCATCCTGAAGAGCATCGAGACTTGATCGTCCGGGTTGCCGGATACAGCGCGTTCTTTAACGTGCTTTCCCGGGAAACGCAAAACGACATCATCGAGCGCACCGAACAGATATTATAGACGCTTATAAGAAGTTCCGGCTGGACTTATGGGTCTCGTACCTCTGGACTCATGAGTCCCGACCGGCTGGACTTATGAGTCCGTACCCTCTGGACTCATGAGTCCAAGCGGGCGGGCGCATCCTTTCTCGGATGCCTACCGGCAGAGCCGCAAGCTCTGCGGCGTTATTGCTTATCGGCAGGGGATAGACTATACTTAGCGATATGGAACGCTATATATCAACAAAGGACTTGGCAAAACAAGGAGTTGCCGCGGCGGGCGGCATCGTAGGGGGAGCCGTTCTCCTGACAATGGGCGCGTTGCCGTCGATTGTCGGCATCGCAGTAGGCGGCATCGCCGGGCTGGTGGGAGCCGGTACGCTTCTTTCCAAGGACCCGGATGATAAGAAAGCCGGAGCGATCCTCGCCGCCGGCGGCGTGTTAGCGGTCGCGTCTAAAACCCTGCCCGGTTTAGGAAATCTAGCAGGAACGCTCTTAGGATTGGGGGGCATCGGATTTCTTGCTATAGGCGTCTGGAAGGGCGTGCAATTCTTCAAAGGTCTCAAGAGCAGAGGGTGAACTATTTTTTTGAAACCTACGGCTGTCAGATGAATACCGCGGAATCGGCCGCGCTCAGGCTGACCTTACAAGAACGAGGCTGGTCTCAAGCGGCGGACGGGGATCGCGCGGATGTTGTAATCCTCAACACCTGCTCGGTTCGGGCGACCGCGGAACGCCGGGTTATGGGCAGGCTTGCTCAGTACGGCGCGCTCAAAAAGAAGCGGCGGTTTACCTTGATTGTGGCGGGCTGTATGGCTTCCCGTTTAGGAGAAACCCTTAAAACTCAGGTTCCGGCGGTGGATTATGTGATGGGAACTTCCGCCCGGGCGGTATTTCCTCATATTTTGGAGGCTCTTGAGCGGGGAATTCCTTTTCAGGATGATGCGGAAACGCCGGCGTTTTCTTTTTCCGCCGTTCATCTGGAGGAAGGCAGGTTCCGCAGTTTCATTCCCATCATGCACGGGTGCGACAATTTTTGTTCTTACTGCATTGTTCCCTATGTGCGAGGGCGGGAAACGTCCCGTAATCCCGCGGATATTTTAGAAGAAATCCATCTGCTTGCGGAAAAGGGAGTCCGGGAAATCACGTTGTTAGGACAGAACGTCAATTCCTACCGCTGGGAAGAGGGGAAAAAGCTGGACTTCCCAGACCTGCTTGAATTGGTGTCCCGGGAACTGGAGAAAACTCCTATCCGATGGGCGCGGTTTTTATCGAGTCATCCTAAAGACCTTTCTTCCCGGGTCATCCGGGTTATGGCGGAGCATCCGGTATTTTGCCGGCATCTGCATCTCTGCGTTCAGCATGGGTCTAACGCCGTCTTGACCGCCATGAACCGGCGATACTCCCGGGAGCGGTATTTGGAATTAGCGCGGGAAATTCGGGAGGCTATGCCGGATATTTCGCTGTCTACGGATATTCTCATCGGCTTTCCGGGGGAAACCGAAGAAGACCTTGCCCAAACGCTGGACCTCATGGAGGAGGTTCGGTTTCTCTACGCCTATATGTATCACTATAACCCGCGGGAGGGAACCCCCGCTTGGAACCTGCCGGGACGTATTGATGAAGAAACCAAACGGAAACGCCTTGCCCAAGTTATTGCATTGCAGAAACGGCATACCCAAGCGTTATTACAGGCTCGTATCGGCAGGCGGGAAACCGTATTGATTGAGGGAATTTCCCGAAAAAATGCCGATGAATTAATAACCCGCACGGAACGGGATGAAATGGTGGCCGTCCCCGGCAAGCCGTCTATGATCGGAAGTTTTGCGGAACTGACCCTTTCTTCCCTCCGAGGAAATACCTTCCATGCAAAGGAGATTTTGTTATGCCCTGGCGATTAGTTAGTTTTATTCTTGTTTTTGCGGTGTTTCTTGTATTTATCCTCTCCAATTTGGGAAATAAATGCGATATTTCCTTTATTAATCCTGACTGGACCCTGAAAGAGGTTCCCGTATTTATCACCGTCTTTTGTTCTTTCATTGCAGGCGTTGTCTGTTCTATCCCGCTTATTATTTCCGCTCACTTCAAAGCCAAAAAGAAAAACGGCTCCTCAGGAAAGCTGAAAAAGGGCGGACAAAAAGCCGGAGAACTCCCCGAGGAGAATACCACCCTTGATGAGGCGCGTTAAGCGGTTTTGCCGATGGTTTCTCTGGTTCTTTTTAACCGGAAGCGGGATGCTTTTCGCTCAGAACCGGGGAAGCCTTTTCTTTACCGAAGAGATTCAAAACCTTGCAAAAACCTTACAAGGCTCGGAACTTTCCGCCGCGAAACGGCAGGAACTGCTGATTCGGCAGGCTCGCCTGCTTCAGCTTACGGGAAACCTTGAGGAGGCGGCTAAGGCGTGGAGCGAAGCCGCTTTCGCAGATAAAGAACGCCAAAACGATACGGCGTTACTTGAAGAAGCCTTTTGTTTTTTCGCTCTTGGGGAGCTGGAAAAGTCCGAAACCGGAGCGAAAACGGTTATTCTCACAACTAAAGATAAGGCGGTCCAGTTTCGGGCGAAGTATCTTCTAGCTCAGATCGACGCTTTCCGCTCTGACGATTTATCTTCTTTGATTGAGTTGAGCGGCGACGCCGATTACGCCCCGTTTAAGCCGGCGATTTATTACACGCTCTGGAAATTCTCCGGCGCGGACCGGTATAAAACGCGGCTTCTATCGGAATACCCTTCAAGTCCGGAGGCGTTTATGCTGAAGGAGCCGGCTTCGGTAATGATTTTTCCCTCTCCGTTGTGGGTTTTCTTTCCCGGACGAAACAGGATAACTCTGGAAACCGCAGGAGACTCTCAGGCTCCCGCCGCGGTCGTCCGCAGTCCCAGCGCGGTGCAGACGGGTCTTTTCGGCAGAGAAGAAAACGCTAAAGCCATGACCGAACGGCTTAAATCCGCAGGATTTAATGCAAGCATAACTCGGCGAATCGCCAATGACGGAGCGGCTTATTGGGTAGTAACGGTTCCGGCAGGTTCAGATATAAACCGAACTATTTCTCAGCTTAAAGAAAAAGGCTTCGATTCCTTCCCGGTTTTTTAATCTTCTTTATGCGCCTGCTCGGTTATAGACTGCTTTACAGGGTCTGCGGGAGGGGGCTATACTTTTTGCAAGGAGAAGCGGCATGGGGAGAACCTTAGCGGAGAAGATATTTGACGCGCATCTCGTGGACAAGCCTTTCGAGGATATTTGGGTACTCAGGCTGGATCGGGT
>JAIRPH010000052.1 GCA_031257135.1 Spirochaetaceae bacterium | reverse complement strand
TAGGGTATATTCAAGCATATACTTCTCCTTGTAAGAGTAGAGATACTATTTTGATACCGCGCAGTAACGCTGTTGTGCAACGAGGCAGTAATACTATTGCGAGGTAGAACAGCTATTCTGTCTAAAGACAGTAAAACTATCGGGGGGGGGGGGGGTGTAGGTAGTAAAACTGTTTTCTTTACGCATATCTTTTTCCTTTTTTCCTTACATCTGCCCGCCGGCTTGAACCTGCGGCGTTAAATCCGCGGCGTTGAACCCGCTGGCGGGACAAAAAAAGTCTAGCCTAAGGGCAACGCGCTTAGAAGTATGATATAAAATACTCCGCTTGGCGTCAAGGGAGGAAAGCAAGGGTCTCGCTCGACCGGGATCGGGCGTCAGACGCCCGGCGGATACCCCGGCGTGGCGGGTTGCCGCCGGGCAATAGCCCGCCGGTCTGGAAGTCCTGCCGGCGGGCGTTAGAGGGAAAGCGGGTTTTATTCCGCTTTTCGCGTCCTAAAAGTACCTGAGCAGTACATATCCGGTAGAGAGGGCGAGACTGATAAGGGTAATTGCCAGTCCGTACTTGGTGAAATCCATGAAGGTGATAGGATAGCCGTTTTTCGTGGAAATGCCCGCGGATACGACGTTGGCTGAAGCGCCGACAAGGGTCGCGTTGCCCCCAAGACAGGCTCCCAGCGCGAGAGACCACCACAAAGGCATCGCCGCGTCAGGACCAACCGAAGCGGCAATGTCCTGCACCATAGGAATCATCGTCGCCACGTAGGGGATATTATCCACAATGGCGGAAAAAATCCCTGACACCCAAACCAGCAGTACCGAAGTATACCGTAAATCCCCTTTGGTCAGAGACAGCAGAAACTGAGAGCATTTCTTTATCCACCCCTGCTCCACCAGCCCGCCTACCATGATGAACAGTCCGATAAAGAAGAAAATCGTTCCCCACTCGATGTCCCGGAAGAATTCTTCCGGCTCATGCTTGCCGGAAATGAGCAGGAGCAGAGCCGCCCCGAACAACGCGACCGTCGAGGCTTCCAGCCCAAGAAGCCCGTGAAGGAGAAACCCGATAATCACCAGCCCCAGAACCGCGACGCATCGTATCAGGAGCGGTTTATCCGTCAAGGATTTGGATTCGTCGAAGTCCATGATCCGGGCTTTCCGTTCGTTGGATACGGTCATCTGCTTCCTGAAGAGGAGAAACATCAGCCCCACAAAGACGGCAAGAATAATGATGATTACCGGTCCCAGATGCGCGAGAAAATTAATGAATTGCAGGTTCGCCGCGCTGCCGATCATGATGTTCGGCGGGTCTCCGATGAGGGTCGCGGTTCCGCCGATGTTCGAGCCGATAGCCATGCAGATAATAAACGGCGCAGGACTAATCCCCAGCTCTACCGCGATGAGAATCGTTACCGGGCTTAAGATCAGCATGGTAGTAACGTTATCGAGGAACGCCGAAAACACCGCGGTTATTATGGTAAGCAAAATCAGGATTTTCAGCGGATTTCCCTGTACCGACTTGGCGGTTTTGATCGCCACATACTGAAAAAGTCCGGTGGTTTTGGTGATATTGATGATCACCATCATGCTGATCAGCAGAAAAATGACGTTCCAGTCGATAACATGGAAGGCTTCTTCCTGCCCGATAATCTCCAAGGTGATAAAAACCGCTCCTCCCATGAGGGCTACAATGGTTTTGTTGATCTTTTCCGTGGAAATAACAATATAGATGATGAGAAAAAGGGATAATGCAATCCACGCGGTAATGCTCATGGTTAAGCCCTCAATACTTTATGGAGAATATCCATATATCCGACGATTCCGGTCAGCTTTCCCTGCTTCACTACCGGTATATGCCGGCGATTTGACCGAATGAACTGCATGATCCCCTCGACCACCGGCGCATCCTCCTTGATGGTCAGAGTAACCGGCTTCATCACCTGCCGGACCCGGATGTCATGCTCTTTCTTGAGCAGTTCCTCAAAAGGCTCAAGCCGGCGCAGAAACTGCAAATTTTCAAGTTTCAGCGCGTAATCGGGAATACCTACCGCAAAAAGGTCTAGCACGGTCAGCTCCCCGGCAAACTCCCCGGCAGAGTCAACCACCGGAAGATAACTCAGGCGGTTTTTATAAAACATATCCGCCGCCTCCTTAATCGTATGCTCCGGGCTGAGGGACATGAAATTCTGATGCATAATAGACCCCACCAGCAGAGTCTGCATAACATCGATATTGCAGTCCTTGATGACTTGAACAAAGCCCTGAGACGACGCCGCCGCGCAGAGCCGGTCAAACTGTTCCGCATCCTTAGAGAGCTTGGCGAAAGCCGACAGCGTGTTGAGGTAGAGCGTGGACGCCCCTTGGGAGGTCAGGATGAGAATCATCATGCGTATAACCGTATTCTCATACTGCACCGGCTGGGCTGGAATGGCGACGGCGATAAGCAGGTCGCTGAAGCCCTCCAGCCTCGCATGAGGAGTAGCCAGACCATTGGGAAATACGGTTCCCCCTAACTGCTCCCGTTCTAAAACCGCTTCCCGCACCTTTTGCTCGGAAAGTAAAATATACTGCCGAGTCCGGTAGATTTCCCGAATAAGTTCATCAATCAGCTCATCCTTTGTTTTACCGGATGCTTTGATGCGTACCAGTTCGGGATTCAGTAAACTGGATAATTTCATACTTGTAATATGTACAAAATTACCGTAAATGTCAATATATGTAAGTTAATGCAAATTACGCTCAAGAAAAGAAGCTACCCCGTCTTCGGCGTTGGAACCGATAACCCTCTTTGCCGCCAGCCGTACCTGTTCTTTGGCGTTTATCGGAGCCGCGGAAAAACCCGCAACGGCAAACATAGGCAGATCGTTTTCCTCGTCTCCAAAAGCCGCGGCTTGAGCGCCTTTGAGTCCGTAATAAGCCAAAGCGTATTTGAGACCTTCGCCTTTGGAAACGCCGGACCGGAGAATCTCCAGAAAGGTCGGAGAACTGCGGACAACATAAATGCTATCGCCGAAACGTTCCAGCAGTTCCGCCCGGATGCCCTCGTGGAGCGAAGGGTCTGTGATAAACATACTCTTAATGCATCCGGAGACGCCGGGAGACCGCAAGGCGTCTTTCAGGTTTCCCGCTACGGGGCGGATGCCCGTATGTCTGCGGTAGATTTCGGCTTCCGGGGCGTAGGTTTCCGTTATCAGAAGCGTTGGACTTTGAGGGATATAAGCCTGATAATACAGCCCTCTGCGCCGAGCCAAGTCCGCGCAGTAATCGGCTACCGCCGGGTCCAGCAAGCCTGCGTTCAGGACCTTTCCGCTGGGCATATCCACGACTTCCGCGCCGTTAAAGTAGACCATAGGACCCTCCGCGCCGATTGCCTGCCGGTATTGCTCGGAAGACTCCGCGGATCGGCCGGTACAGAGTATCACCTTCATGCCTCGGTTGAGGCACGTTTTGAGCGTCTGAATAGCGCGTTCGCTCAGGGAATTATCGGGGCGCAGGAGCGTACCGTCTAAATCCAGAGCCAACGCTTTGATTGTTTCCGCAAAAAATTCGGGCATACTATCGCCGCTCTATATCTTTAAAGTAGCGTACCGTACCTACTTTGAGTTCGTCCGTGGCTTCTTCGTCGCAGACGATAACGGCTCTTGGGTGCATCTGGAGGCAGGAAAGGGTCCAGAGGTGATTGATCCCTCCTTCTACCGCCGCTTGAAGGGCGCGGGCTTTGGAGTGTCCGCTTACGATTATAACCACTTCTCTGGCGTCCATGATGGTTCCTACCCCGACGGTGAGCGCGGTGTCAGGCACTTTGGCGGGGTCTCCTCCGAAGAAGCGGGCGTTTGCCAGCTTCGTGTCTTTGGTGAGGCTCTTGATGCGGGTGCGGGAGGCAAGAGACGAGCCGGGTTCGTTAAAGGCGATGTGTCCATCGCTCCCCATGCCCCCGAGGAACAGCTCGATTCCGCCGTAGGACGAGATTCTCGCCTCATAATCGAGACATTCCTGAACCGGGTCTTGAGCCATACCGTTAAGGATATGCGCGTTGGACTTGGCTATATCAATATGGCTGAAAAAGTTGTCCCACATGAACCGGCGGTAGCTTTGGGGATGATTTTCATCAAGTCCCGCATATTCGTCCATGTTAAAGGTAGCTACATGAGCGAAAGAGAGGCTCCCGGATTTGTGAGCTTTGATAAGCTCCCGATAAACTCCCAGAGGGCTGGAACCGGTGGGCAGTCCAAGGGTAAAAAGTTTATCCTTGTTTGGGCTGAACTGGCGGATTCTATCCGCAATATACGCCGCGGTCCAGACGCTGACTGCGTTATAATCGTCTTGTACAATAAGCCGCATACTATCTCCTTAATTTCCTTAAAAAACGTTCTTTTTAATCGCGCCGCCGATAATGACGGTCAATACGGTAAAATCTTTGTCGAACACGGTTATATCCGCGTCCTGTCCCGGGATGATGGCGCCTTTTCGGGTATAGCGCATCACTTGGGCGGGGTTGAATCCGGCGGTTTTTACCGCCTCTTCCATGCTGAATCCCATAGCGCAGAGGTTTTTGATTCCTTCAATCATGGTCAAGGCGGAGCCGGCGATGACGCCGTCGGCTTTCCGATGAAATAGGCCGTCCTGAAAAATCACCTCTTCTCCGTTAGCGAAGAAGGGTCCTTTCGGTTGTTCCGTGGGTTTGAGCGCGTCGGTCACCAAGACGATTTTGTCTATCGGTTTGTCCCGTAAGAGGAGCTTAAACAAGTCCGGGTGTACGTGCCGTCCGTCCGCGATGATTTCGCAGGACATTTCGGGGTGGATAAGCGCCGCTCCTACCGCGTTAGGGTTTCGGTGGTCTAGTTTGCTCATAGCGTTGAAGAGGTGGGTTATATGAAGAATTCCCGCCTGCATTCCCTCGACCATGTTCTCGTATTGGGCGTCCGTATGCCCCGCTTGGAGGACGATTCCTCTTTTGATGCAGTAAAGGGCGAGTTCTCTCATTCCTTTAATTTCCGGGGCTACGGTCATGTTTACGATATGTCCGCCCGCAGCTTGCCAAAGGCGTTCCATAAAGGGGAGGCTGACGGTTTGCACGGTTTCCGGCCGCTGTACTCCCAGCCGATTCGGAGAGATGAAGGGTCCTTCCAGATGCAAGCCCATAATTTTCGCGCCTTCCTCTTTGCCTATTGCCGCGGCTATGCGGTTCACGGTTTCCGGCATGATCGCTTCTTCTTCCGGGTAGAGGGTGGGGTTGAAAGCGGTCACGCCGTATTGGGCGAGAAGCCGGGACATTTCCAACGCCGAATCCGTCGAAGAGTCGTCGGTTCCGAACCCGCCGAACCCATGAATGTGAGTGTCGATAAAGCCCGGAGCGATGTACGCCCCTTGAACGTCGATAAGGCGCGCGCTTTCTCCGAACCGTTTTTGTTCAAACCGTTTTTGAGAAAACACATCCGCCACTATGCCGTCTTCAATGAGAACCGCGCAATGGTCCATTGCGGCGAACCCGGTCATCACGGTTCCATTATGTAAACAGATAGAAGTCATTCTGTAATTATACCGGCAATACTGAAAATAATCCACTAGAATTATAGCTCCGTGAAAGAATAAGCATACTCTGTTTGCGAGTATTTTTGCATTTCCATCAGCCCGGAGAAAAAGGCGGACGCCGAAACGCCGCGTCTTTGATTCCGCCGGGGCGTATCCGCTGAAAGATTCTTCCGCCCTGAAAATTTTTTTTTAAAAAAAGCGTATCCTTTGTTGAAAAAACAAGCCGGCCGATATATAGTTATTCCTAATGGGTAGAAAGTATATCCTAGCAAAAACGAATCGCTTACTGACGCCATATAACGTCCATGCCGTTAGGATGAGGGCAGACTCCGCCCTTGACGCCCTGCGCC
>JAIRPH010000149.1 GCA_031257135.1 Spirochaetaceae bacterium | reverse complement strand
AGGATATATAGCGTCAGCAGTCCGATAGATTTGAAGTTATACAGCGGGTTTCGGTTATGCGCCAGCGCGAGGAGTGCGATGAGAATCAGAGACAGCACAGCTATACTAACGATGGCGTGAGGAACCGGTATTTTTCCTGACGCTAGGGGTCTGCGGCATTTGGCGGTATGTTTGCGGTCTTTTTCGATATCCTTTATATCGTTGAGGATATAGACGATGGAAGACAGCAGAGAGAAGCAGGCAAAGCCGAACGCCGCGCTGAGGATATGAGGAATATAGAAAAGATTCATATTGAAGAAGAGCGGGACAAAGATGAGGATATTTTTTAACCAGTGTTGGATTCGCAGAAGCGCGGCGTAATTATAAATTACGCGAAAAAATCGGGGGGGGGGGGGGGGGTATTATATATCATAACTTTTCTTTTGTCAAGCAAAATTTTCGCCTTTTTCTTAAAAATATTTTTGGACCTAAGCCTAATATATCCTATAAAATTACAGCAATAATGTCAAGTATAAGACTATATATCTATTAGATAGCTATAAAAACGCTTATTGATTGTTAGATAGTATTTTTCAATGGATTATTTCCAAAAACGCCTTGAGGCATAAGCGAACAGTCCGCCCCCGCGCGAGAGCCGACGGCTTGACGTATTGTGAAATTATCGTATATATAAAAAAATGCCCGGAAACAGTTTTGGAACTATTTTTGTAGTTACCGCTTTTGGAGAGTCTCATGGTCCGGCTTTGGGCTGTGTGGTAGACGGCTGTCCCGCGGGAATCCCGCTTGCCCTAGAGGACATCCGCCGGGAACTACTGCGGAGGCGTCCCGGCGGCGGAGGCGCGTCAACCTCAAGAGCCGAAGCGGACGAACCGGAATTACTCTCAGGCGTGTTTGAAGGACGCACCTTGGGGACTCCTATAGCCGTCATAGTCCGCAACGGGGATCAGCGGTCAGGCGATTACGACGCCCTCAAAGACGTATATCGTCCGGGTCACGCGGACTGGACTTGGGAAGCCAAGTACGGCTTTCGGGATTACCGGGGAGGCGGCAGAAGCTCCGGCAGAGAAACCTTGACCCGAGTCGCCGCGGGAGCCGTAGCCAAACAGTTCCTCGCGCAACAAGGCGTTACCGTCCGGGCGTGGGCGTCAGCTATCGCCGGAATTCCCTCGCCATCGCCGGAAGAGCCGGATTTCGTTCTGGAAGAAGCGGAACATAATCTCTTGAGGGTTCCTAACCGAAAGACCGCGGAACATATTATGGAACGAATCGAAGCTCTCCGCGATCAAGGAGACAGCGCGGGCGGTACGGTTTCCTGCCGAGTTGAGGGACTGCCTCCCGGACTGGGAGAGCCGGTATTCGGGAAACTCGGCGCGCGGTTAGCGTCGGCGATACTTTCTTTAGGGGCGGCGAAGGGAATCGAATTCGGCGCGGGCTTTGCCGCTTCCGCTGGAACCGGATCGGTCTTCAACGACGAACCATTGCCTGCGGAAGGAGAGCGGCTTTTCCCAAACGTGCCGGCTTTGCGGTATCGGACTAATCGCGCCGGAGGTATGCTGGGAGGCATTTCTACCGGGATGCCGGTTGAGTTTACGGTAGCTTTTAAGCCGGTTCCGTCGATCTCGAAGGTTCAGCGTACAACGGATCGCCGAGGCGCGGTCAAGGAGCTTATCATTCAGGGGCGTCATGACGTCTGTATTGTCCCTCGGGCCGCGCCTGTGGTGGAAGCCATGACCGCTCTGGTTTTAGCGGATCTTCTGCTTCTGCGCCGGTGCGACGTGTAACGGCGTCAAAGCCGCTGACTATTTTAGTCTAAAAATCGGAATATAGCCGTAGAACCAGTTGACAACAATCTTTAAAATCCGCATTGTACCATTTATAACTATATTCTTCTAAAAAAATGAAGGGAGGTTGAAAGAACCGGATTGAAAGGGAGCGATGTGATCATCGAAGAGGTCTCTAAATCTTTCGGAGATTTTAGAGTTTTGAACGGCGTGAGTCTTGCTATACATAAGGGAGAATTTTTTTCCCTATTGGGACCTTCAGGATGCGGTAAGACGACCCTCCTGCGTATCATTGCGGGGTTTGAAAACCCCGACTCCGGCAAAGTCACTTTTGACGGAGCCGATATTCTGGCTCTGCCTCCGAATAAACGGCAGGCGAATACGGTTTTTCAGAACTACGCCCTCTTTCCGCACCTCTCGGTGTTTGAAAACGTGGCGTTCCCTTTGCGGCTCAGGCAGGTTCCTAAGCCTGAAATAACCTCGAAGGTTACGGAATATCTGAAACTGGTGCAGTTGGAAAATCACGGGCATAAAAAACCGAATCAGCTTTCCGGCGGACAGAAACAGCGGGTCGCCATTGCGCGGGCGCTTATAAATGAGCCTCGGGTGCTGTTGCTGGACGAGCCGCTTTCCGCGCTGGACGCCAAACTTCGGCAACATATGCTCATCGAATTAGACCAGATTCACGATAAGATCGGCATCACCTTTATTTACGTTACCCACGATCAGCAGGAAGCTCTTTCGGTATCGGATCGGATCGCGGTAATGAATCAGGGGAACGTTCTACAGGTTGGAACTCCGCACGATATTTACGAGAGTCCGGCAACGGATTTCGTCGCCCGCTTCATCGGCGAGACTAATCTTTTTGACGGAACCGTTGCATCCGCGGCGCGGCTGGATAAGCCTGAGCCGGAATTCATGACGGAACTGGATATTAAGGAACTGGGCAGAATCAAGGTCACTACCGTTGACGACGTAAAGCCGGGTCAGTCCGTGAGTTTCACCATACGCCCGGAAAAGATTCTTATTTCCAAAGAAAAGCCGGCTACCAAACGAGAGGACATCAATCTTTTTCAGGGCGTCGTGGACGAGCCTATCTATTCGGGGTTTCAGACCAAGTTCTATGTGAAGGTGAAAGACGGAGTGGTTATCAGGATCATGAAACAGCACGCCACATATTCCGACGAGGGTCCCGACATCGTTTGGAAGGATTCGGTGTTCCTGTCATGGAGCGCGAATGACGGCTATATCGTGGAGGTGAAGCCGTGAATAAGCGCAATTACGGACCCCTCTATTCCGGTCCTTTGGCGGTCTGGTTTACGATATTTTTTCTTGCGCCGATTGCCATCATCTTGGTCTACAGTTTCCTCAAAAAAGGGCTGTACGGCGGGATTATCGGCGAGTTTTCGCTGGAGGCTTACAAGAATCTGGGGAACCCGAACTTCATGGCGATTACGGTTCGTACTATTTTCACGTCGATAATCGCCACGGTGATTACGATTCTTATCGCGTTGCCCTGCGGCTACTTCATGGCTCGGAGCCGGAATCAGACGCCCTTACTGCTCCTGATTATCATCCCGTTCTGGACGAATTTTCTCATTCGGGTCTTTGCGTGGATGAATATCCTCGGCAACAACGGATTTCTCAATGAACTGCTCCTGCGGGCTGGGCTTATCCGGGATTACATTCACTTTCTCTACAACCAGAACGCGGTAATTCTCGTGCTGGTCTATATGTATCTGCCCTACGCGATTCTGCCGCTGTTCGCCACGATTGACAAGTTCGATTTTTCTCTTCTTGAGGCGGCAAGAGATTTGGGGGCTACTCAGCTTGCGGCGATTATAAAGGTTCTGCTTCCCAACATCAGGAGCGGCGTATTTACCGCGGTGCTGTTTACGTTTATCCCGATTTTCGGCGCGTACGCGGTGCCTCTGCTGGTCGGCGGGAACTCGTATATGCTGGGAAACGTCATTGTGGATCAGCTTACGAAATCCCGCAACTGGCCCCTTGCGTCGGCGATTTCTATGGTCTTGACGGTGATCACCACGGTTGGCGTTCTGCTGATGATGCATCTCCAGAAGCTGGAAGCCCGGCGCGGGGCTGACGCAAAAGAAAAATAGCCGGACAATATCGCTTCCGCCGATTTCCGCCGGATCCTTGCGAGCCTCCGGCGGAATTTACGCTTTTTGGTTTGTTCTTTAGGAATCAGTTGGTTTGTCTTTATGTTTATCGGAAAGGGCTTTTTCCAATACTTCGATAATTACCTCTCTAATTTCTTTTATGATGTCCTTGTGAAGCCGTTCCATTGCGTTTTCAGGAGAAGGCGGCACGGCAAAAAGTTCATAGGTTTCTATGCCGAGCGCGCCGGCTATCCGATCCAGCACTTCGGGAGTAGGAAACTGGCGGGAGAGTTCTATCATGGCGAGATATTGGGTGGAAATTTCCGCCTTTTCCGCCAGTTTCGCTTGTGAAACGCCGTGTTTACGGCGGTAGACCCTCAGATTATTTGCCAATATGTCCCGCAAGTTTGTCATTTTCAGCGTCCGCTATACCCGATCATAAAGACCCTCAATCTATTGACAATCAATTTTTCATTGATTATAATTGGTTAATAATTGATTGCAAGGAGTTTTTATGAAAAGAAAAGCGTTTACCATTGCAGGATAACCGGCGATTCCGCTGATTGCCGGTTCGGTTCAGACAAGGAGGACAGAGTCTCAGGCGGGCGGGGCGGTTTAGCGTTCCGGCTGTCTCCCATACTCTTTGTATACCCTATCAAGCGCGTCTTGCACGTTTTGGGTAATATCCTTTTTGAACCGTTCAAACAAGTCCCATTGTTCAACCGGCGAATCG
>JAIRPH010000076.1 GCA_031257135.1 Spirochaetaceae bacterium | reverse complement strand
ACTTGACCCTGAGTCCAAAACTCTGCATACCCATTATTTTAAGGATGGCGGGATTATCTCGCATTTTTACCGCGCCGGCGATACGGTTACGCCTGCTCTTTTCCCAGACCTCGCAATAGCCTTAGAACCGGTTTTTGCGGAATAAGCTCTACATCCCAGACCCTCCGTCCGGCAACGGTAAACCGATGGCGGAGGGCTTGCCTGTTGGGAAGGAGTCTTAGTATTTTAGAAATATCTTAAAAGAAATAGGAGTTTCACTATGGCGGAGCATCAGTTTCAGACCGAGGTCAGCCGGCTTCTTCATCTTATTATTCATTCTCTCTATTCCAATCGGGAGATTTTTCTGCGGGAGCTGGTATCTAACGCTTCGGACGCGCTGGACAAGCTCAAGTACCTCACGGTGGCGGAGGAGGCGTACAAATCCATCAGCTTTGAGCCTCGGATTGATCTTTCCTTTGACAAAGAGGCTAAGACCTTTACCGTTCGGGACAACGGGATCGGCATGAACGAGACCGATATGGTTGAGTCTTTGGGGACCATCGCCCGGTCTGGAACCAAATCGTTTCTTGAAAAGCTCACGGAAGACGCAAAGAAGGATTCCAATCTTATCGGTCAGTTTGGGGTGGGCTTTTACTCGGCGTTTATGGTTGCGGACCGCATTGAGGTAATCAGCCGCAAAGCCGGAGAAACCGCGGCTTGGAAGTGGTCCAGCGACGGGAAAGAGAGCTACCAGATTGAAGCCGCCCAGCGGGACGAGCAGGGAACCGCGGTGATCTTGCATCTGTCGGAGGAAGGAACCGAGTACGCCAACCGTTGGACCGTTGAAGACATCGTTAAGCGGTATTCCAATCACGTAGCGTTTCCGATTTATCTCACCTACGACGAGAAAGAGTATGACGGCAAGGGCAAAGAAAAAGGCTCGAAGACGAAAACCGACCGGATTAATTCCGGCACCGCCTTATGGCGCAGAGCGAAATCGGACCTCAAAGAGGAAGACTACGCCGAATTCTACAAGCAGACCGCCTACGATGGAGAAGACCCCTTGTTTTATGTGCATACGAAGGCTGAGGGAACGCTGGAATACGTCACGCTTTTTTACATTCCTCAGCGCGCGCCCTTTGATCTTTACAACGTGGACTACAAGCCCGGGGTAAAGCTGTACGTCAAGCGGGTTTTCATCACTGATGACGACAAGGAGCTTATGCCTTCGTATCTGCGTTTTGTCCGGGGGGTGATTGACTCCGAAGACCTGCCCCTGAACGTGAGCCGGGAAATCTTACAGCAGAACAAGATTCTCTTAAACATCAGAAACGCGTCGGTGAAGAAACTGCTTTCCGAGTTCAAGAGCCTCTCGGAGACCAACAAGGAAAAGTGGGAAACCTTTATTTCGCAGTTTAATCGTCCGTTGAAGGAGGGGATGTATCAGGATGCGGGCAATCAGGAACTGCTGAAGGAGCTGGTGCGGTTCAAAAGCTCCTCCGCGGAAGGGCGGACCGGCTTCGCCGATTACGCCGCCCGGATGAAACCTGACCAGAAGCACATCTACTACATCACCGGCGGAGACGAAAAGACCCTTAAAGCCTCTCCGTTGCTGGAAGCCTATACCGCTAAGGACATCGAGGTTCTCATCATGGACGATGACATTGACGACATCATCATGCCCTCGGTTCACAAGTACAAGGATTGGGAACTCAAGGCGGTAAACCGCGCCGGAGCGGACGAGGAACTCGGAGCCAAGCAGGATAAACAGGCGGAAAAAGAGAATAAGCCGGTTATCGAAAAGATAAAAAAAGCCCTTGGGGATCGGGTTAAAGAGGTGAAGCTCTCTCGCAGGCTCCATGATTCGCCTTCGTGCATTGTCGCGGACGAAAACGATCCTACTATCCAGATGGCGCAGATGCTCAAAGCTATGGGACAGCCCGATATGGGCGATATTAAGCCGATTCTTGAAGTAAACGGGGATCATCCTATTGTGGCGGGACTCAAAACCGCCGAAGATGAGGCGCGCATCGCGGACATCGCCGGAGTTTTGCTGGATCAAGCCTTGCTTGTGGAAGGGATCAAGCTCAAAGACCCCGCGGACTTCGTGAAACGCCTCAATCGGCTTCTCAGCTAGGCGGGATTATGCCGGAAAACCTGCTTGAAGCGGGGCTGGAAGCCTTATCCCGCTCTGATGCGGACGCCGGAGCCTGCTTCAGCGGGGAAACCGCCGGACTCTTATCTCGATATATAGAAGAAATCGAGCTGTTTAATCCCGCGTACGGCTTAGTCGGAGCCAAGAACAGACCCGAGCTGATAGTAAAACACATCCTTGATTCCCTTGCGCCTCTGGGGATTATCCGCCGGCTTTTGAAGAGCCGTTCTGAGGCGGCGGTTGGGGATGCCGGTTCCGGCGCGGGTCTTCCGGGGATACCGTTGGCGATAGCCCTGCCTGAGTACGCTTTCACGCTCATTGAGCGCATGGAACGGCGGGTTAGGTTTCTCAACAGCGCGCTTGCGGCGCTGGGGCTTCCCAATGCCTCGGCTGAAGCCGTTGAAATCGAGCGGGCTGGTTCGGAGCGGTTTGACTGCCTTACGTTTCGGGCGTTGAAGCCGCTGGATTCGGCTCTGCTTACGGCGTTGTTTCGGCTTCTTAAACCGGAGGGCTTTCTTGCCGCGTACAAGGGCAGAAAAGAAGCCATAAACGCCGAAATGAAAAACGCCGAATCCCTAACCGGCTTTTGGGAAGCCGTCCCTCTGCGCGTCCCCTTTCTTGAGGAACCCCGTCATCTGGTGATAATACGGAAACCCGCCTAGTTCCTAAGCCGAGTAGTCCGCCCGCGGGTTTAGCGCGCCGCGGGCTATCTGCTGAAAGATATTTCCGCCCTGAATTTTTTTTTAAAAAAAAAGAATATCCTTTGTTGAAAAAACAAGCCGGCCGATATATAGTTATTCCTAATGGATAGAAAGTTCATCATAGCAAAAACGAATCGCTTACTGACGCCGCAGAGCGTCCATGCCGTTAGGATGAGGGCAGACCTCGCCCTTTGCGCCCCGCGCTTGCGCCCCGCGCTTGCGCCCCGCGCTTGCGCCCCGCGCTTGCGCCCCGCGCTTGC
>JAIRPH010000123.1 GCA_031257135.1 Spirochaetaceae bacterium | reverse complement strand
CTCATTACTCATTACTCATTACTCATTACTCATTACTCATTACTCATTACTCATTACTCATTACTCATTACTCATTACTCATTACTCATGCTAGAATAGTCACTTCATCTCAACATTCTCATCTCAATTTTTTTTATATTTTTCTCCTCGGACGCGCTGAGGCGGGACCGATTGACCCGCCGAACAGCCGGCAGGCGCGCTCAAAAGGCAGTTTTTTCTATAGGCTGATAATCAGGCTTAACCCGGCGCGGATTCCATGCCGGTTAAGAGAAGCGCGCAAACGCTTCGGATACAAGGAGTTATGTCCCATTAACTCCTGAACCTTTCCGTAATGGAAAACGGCGGTATCCCTAATCAGGTCTTAATGAAATCCAAGACATAACCCTAAATACTTTGTTGCCAAAGTAAGGAGTACAATATGGCAAACAAAAAATTCTTATGGGGAATGTTGATAGCGATATTGACATTCGGTATGACGGTTGCCGGTTGCAATAACGAATCAAACGAACCGGACGGTGCCGGCGAAAACGCGGTAAGCGGGAAAACGTATTTTGACTCTGATACAAAAATAGTGTTTTCCGCAACAGCCTCCGGCGCGGCAAGCGGAACATACACAAAGTCTGAGAAAAATTGGCAAGACGGCGGCTATGTCGAAACCGCAACGGGTTCTTACACATGGAATGAAACCGCAAACACAGTAACCCTCGTTCCTGGAAAAAGGGCTACCGGTAGCGGTGAACCATTACAAACCAAGACCGAGTATAGAGCATCAATGCAAGCGTGGGGTGACCAAGTTATAGCACAATACGGTGAAGAAGCTATCAATCAACAGTTTGCTACGATGGGTTTTTCCAGCCTCGCGGAATATATTGATTATGCCGTGGAGGATGCGTTCAAGAACGTACTATACAATTACGCGTTTAGCGAAGACGACAAAGCTCTGTTTTTGGACGAGCAGTTGCCGGCTAACATAGGAACCAACGAACTTGTCGGGCAAACCTATAACGGTATGACTTGGGTCGGCGAAGGCGACAGTGGGCATAATGAAAAAGATACTTCTAAAACCTATGTGTTTACAGCGGACACTTGTACCTATACAAACGGCTCTTCTACTGAAACCTACCGCTACGCATATAACAGCAAGATGAAACTGGTCATTTTTAAAAAACCGACCAATGACCGCGATGCCGTTTATACTGCGGTAGCAAGTAATACTACAAATTCTGACGAATATAACGCCGCCCAAGTGAACGACCGCTATATATTGTTAACGTGTGGGTATAACAAGACAGCAAAAACGATAAACAAGTAGAAGCCCGCCTGCGTCCGCGCGGGGGCTTCGCAAAGGGCGTCAGCCCTGTTTTACCGTTGTGGCGGGTATTTATAGAAAAAACTTCCCGCCGCAACGGTTTTGTTTTATTCCGAGGTCATAAAACAAGGGCAAGGGTTCTTGGGGGAAACGCGTGTCCGCTGGTTTCCCGCCAAAAATCGGGCGGGAGGCTGTTCTATTTATTCGGGTCGAGGGCGTCTCGGAGTCCGTCGCCGACGAAGTTAAAAGCCAGTACGCTGAGGAGAATCATCACCCCCGGGGGAACCCACAGCCACGGGCGCGCGGTGAGGGTCGTCAGAGACTGAGCGTCGGCGAGCATATTTCCCCACGTCGGGGTCGGCGGATTCACCCCCATACCGAGAAAGCTCAGAGACGATTCAAGCAGTATCGCTCTTGCAACGCCGAAAGTGGCGTTCACTAAAATCGGACCCATCGCGTTAGGGAGAATGTGGAAAAACAAAATCCGCTGATGCTTGAAGCCCAAAGCAATCGCGGATTTAGTGTAGTCAAGCTGTTTGATGGACAGTACATTACTGCGTACCAATCGGGCTACTCCGGGCCATCCCAAGACGCCCATGATGACAATCATGCTGTTTAATCCGGGACCTACGATACTGCTGATTACCATGAGCAGTATCATTGTCGGAAACGAGAGAAACACGTCGGCAATACGCATGATAATCATGTCGATAAAGCCCCCGAAATACCCTGACTGTAGTCCCAAGAGAATCCCCAGCAAGGTAGCGATAATCACGGTGCCGACGCCGACGCTTACGGATACGCGGGAGCCGTATATCAGCCGGGAGGCGACGTCTCTGCCTATCGAGTCGGTGCCGAGGGGATGATCCTCATCGGGCGGCGCGCTGAACTCCGCGCCGATAGCGTAGGGATCATGAGGCGCGAAAACCGGCGCGAAAACCGCGGCGATAATCAACGCGGCGATAACCCCGAGACCTGCGGCCGCAAACTTATGCCGGCAAAACCGCCGCCATATCCTGAACGCTGAGTGTATCCGCTGAGTCTGCATTATACGTCCTGTCATGTATACTTAATCCGCGGATCCGCCAGCGCGTACAAAATATCGGTGATAAGACTCGCCAGAAGTACCATCACCGCGGACATGAGATTAAGCCCCATCAGTACCGGATAATCTCTCGTCATAATCGAATCGACCGTTAGTCTTCCTATCCCGGGCCAGGAAAAGATTTGCTCCGTCACCACCGCGCCGCCTAACAGCCCCGGAATCTCAAGCCCGATAAGCGTAATAAGAGGCAAAAGCGCGTTGCGGAACGCATGAACCCCTAAACGCGGCAGAAAAGGCACGCCCTTCGCCGCGGCGGTACGCAGATAATCTTGATGCAGTACATCCAGCATAGACGAGCGCACATACCGGATAAACCTTCCGCAAATGCTGATTGATAATACCATGCACGGCAGAGCCAAATGACGCAGAGTATCCAGCGCGTCTCCGCCGCTTCCCAGCGTAACCATCCCGCTTGACGGAAAGAGTTTCAATCGTACGCTGAATAAATAGATAAACCCCAGCCCAAGAAAGAAATTCGGCGTGGAAACCCCGAAAAACGCCGCTAAGGTCGCAAGATAATCGAATACCGAATGTTGTTTGATCGCGCTTGCAGTTCCCAGCGGAACCGCAAGAAGCAGTCCGACGAACAGCGCGCTTCCCATCAGCAGAAACGTCGCGGGAATCCGTTCCCCGATTATGCCCGCCACAGGACGATAAGAGTTGTACGAATACCCGAGATTGCCTTGCAGTACGCTCCCCAGCCACGCGAGATACTGCCGGTAAATCGGCGCGTCAAAACCGAGATTGTGTTCCATAGCGGCTCGTACTTCGGCGGTGGCCGTCGGATTTATCATCAAATCCAGCGGACTCCCCGGCGCAAGATGGATGATGAAAAAGTTCATCACCGAAACGCCGAACAGTAACGGTATCATAACCAAAGTCCGGCGGATAAGGTAGTTTCTCATTCTTTTCCTTCTTTTAGAACGTTGAAAACAGATACTCTTTCTGTCTTTCCTTCAAACCGCCTGCAAATACCGCCAGTCGGAAAGCCTGATGCTGAAATGGCACGCGGTCAGATGTCCGCTCCCTGACGCCTGCGGTTCTTCTTCGGAACAGCGGGATTCCCGGAAGGGACAGCGCGTATGAAACCTGCACCCTGCCGGCGGATTCGCGGAGCTTGGAACCGTACCGGAGAGGAGTATCTTTTCTCTGCCCCGGTTCCGGGGATTCGGGTCGGGATACGCGCTGAGTAACGCCTGCGTGTACGGATGCCGAGGCTCAGTGAAGATTTCATCTGCCGGCGCAAGCTCAACAATTTTCCCTAAATACATTACCGCAATCCTATCGCTGATGTACTTCACCGCGGCGAGACTGTGAGAGATAAACAAACAGGTCAGCCCGAGTTTTGTTTGCAGTTCCTTGAAGAGCGTTAAAATCTGCGCCTGAATCGAAACGTCCAGCGCGGACGTCGCCTCGTCGCAGATGAGAAACTTCGGGCGCATGGTTATAGCTTTGGCGATGCTGATCCGCTGACGCTGACCGCCGGAAAACTCATGGGGAAAACGCCGCTTCACTTCAGGAGACAGCCCGATTAAGCCCAAAATCCGGTCGATTTCCGGGTCTATATCGTCCCGCGGCACGATGCGATGAATCCGCAGTATCTCTTCCATCATATTTTCTACCGATTTCCGGGGATTCAGCGAAGAATAGGGGTCTTGAAAAACCATCTGCATCCGCTTCCAAACCGGACGCATCTGCTCTTGGGTATACGCGGATATATCTTCGCCGTCGAAGCAAATCCGTCCGCCGGCTATCCGCTCAAGCCCGAGGATGCTCCGCCCCAGCGAAGATTTCCCGCACCCGGATTCTCCAACTAATCCCAGCGTTTCCCGCGGGTAAATGCGGAAAGACACATCGTCTACCGCCTTGACATGAGAAACAACCCGGGAAAAAACGCCGCTTTTAATCGGGTAGTACATCTTTACTTTTTCCAAAGCGATTACAGGCTGAACCTGAGAGGACAGCGTATCTGTTTTCATGCCTGATCCTCCCCGGCGAAACACCGCGCCGAATGTCCCCGCGTCCGCTCCCGCATCGCCGGAAACTCCCGTCCGCACCGAGGCATACGGTAGGAACAGCGGTCTTCAAAAGGACAGCCTTTCCAGTCGAAGTTCATAGCCGGAACGATGCCGGGAATCGAGTACAGCGGACGATTCGCCCCAGCCTCAAGGGATATAATAGACTTAAGGAGTCCCTTCGTATACGGATGCAGAGGATTAGTAAACAGTTCTTCTACCGTTCCCTGCTCGACCGTATATCCCGCGTACATCACGACTACCTCGTCCGCCATTTCCGCCACTACGCCGAAATCGTGGGTGATGATCATAATGGTAATCCCGGTCTCCTGCTGGAGTTTCTTCAGAAGCGAGAGAATCTGCGCCTGAATGGTTACGTCCAGCGCGGTGGTAGGCTCGTCGGCGATGAGCAGACGAGGCTTGCAGGCAAGCGCCATCGCTATCATCACCCGCTGGCGCATCCCGCCTGAAAGCTCGTGCGGGTATCCGGCAAGGGCTTTTTCTACATCCGCAATGCCTACTTGACGCAGAAGTTGTACGCATCTCGCGCTGATTTCTTTTTTGGTCATATCCGTATGAAGCCGCAGAGCTTCAGACAACTGATACTTAATCGTGAGAACCGGATTGAGACTCGTCATGGGTTCCTGAAAGATCATGGACATCCGCTCGCCTCGGAGCTTTTCCATTTCTTTTTCTTCGGCGCAGGTGATATCCTGTCCTTCAAAGGTGATTGCCCCTTTGGAGATTTTTCCGTTGTTCCCCAAGAGACGCATACAAGAAAGAGAAGTTACGCTCTTTCCGCACCCGGATTCGCCGACCAGCGCGAGATTTACTCCCTCGGTTACGGAAAAACTCACGTCTTTCACGCCGAGCGCGACGCCGTCTTCCCGCCGGAATTGAACTTGGAGTTCTTTAACTCCTAAAAGCGTTTTTGCCATTTCCTACTCCCGTACTCAATGGTACAGCCTTCGGTTTTTTTTCGTTGTCCCCGGACAGATTAGGCATCTTTTAGTCCGGGGACGACGTTTTATCTACTTTACGTCCCACTTCTCCAAATCCCGGAAGGTTCCGAAATTCTGCTCGCCGCCGTAGAGAATCCGCTTGTTCGCCGCCCGCAGAACTAATTCGCTGTACACGCCGGAAACCGGAACTTCTTCGGCAATCAGAGCTTGAATCTCGTAATAAGCCGATTTGAGAGCTTCGCTGTCTACGCTGGCGTCGATGGTTTCCACCAGCCGATCCGCCCGCGGATTAGAATAGCCGGTGTGAGCGTCTTTGGAATCCACGTAATACCGCAGATTCCGCACCGCGTTGAACGGATTCGCAGGCATCCCGACAATGGAAATGTCAAAGTCCCGCTTTTGGATTCGCCCCATAGTAGTGGGAAAGTCCGCGCGCTCAATAACGATGTTCAGCCCGATGGATTTGAAATTCTCCGCAATAATCGTGCATACCCGCTCCCGGGTATTGTTGCCGGTAGGGATAAGAAAGGTAAGTTTCTTGGAAAGGTCCCAGCCTGATTCCGCAAGCAACTGCTTCGCCCGGACCGGATCGTAGGCGTACTTCGACGCCGCTTCGTTCCAGAACTCAATCTGGCTGGAAACCGGCGTCTTAGTCATAAACGCCTCTCCCTTGAAAATATTTTTTAAAATGCCGTCCCGGTCAATCGCAAGGTCCATTGCCTGCCGGACTTTTACGCTGTTCAAGACGCGGTTATTATAGAAAAGAACCTGCACCGTCCCCGGCTCGCTCCGCTTGGTGTTCAAATGCGGGAGGCTCATAATCCGGTCGTAATCGTCGGCTGGAATATTCCCGACTCCCTGATAGTTCATGTCGATTTCCCCGCTTTCAAGTTGCGCGGCAATTTGAGGTCCTGAAAGAATCTTGAAGTTCAGAATATCAATGTTAGGACGCCCCAAAAAGTAGGAGTCGTTTGCCTCAAGGGACAGATACTGGCTGGGAGCGTATTCCTTGAACTTGAACGCGCCGTCGCTTACCGTAGGCTTCTGGAAAAACGGAGCTTTGAGCATAGCTTCCGGAGCTACGTTCTCGAGGATGTGCTTAGGCATGGTCCGTACCGTGGTGCCGATATTCAGATTGAACACGTTCAGCGTAACCGGGTACTTAGTTTGTACCGTCAGGGTTTTATCGTCAATTTTTTTCAGCCCTGCAATTCCGCCGGCTTCCCGCGGAAACAAGCCGTTGTCGTCGGTTCCGAGGATAATCCGATGCGCGCTGGGGTCCGAAACGCCTACCGCGGGATTTGAGAACGTATTCATGGTGAAGATAACGTCTTCCGCGGTAACCGGAACGCCGTCGGTCCAGACGGCGTTCCGGCGCAGGGTTATGGCGAAGGTTATATTATCTTCGGTGGCGATGCTTTCAGCGAGACGATACACGAAAGTCCGCTCCTGCGTTTCCGACACGAGAGGCATAAACAAGATGCTCGAAGCATAGTACGCCATGATATTATTAACCGACAGGGGGCTGACTGTGGCGGGGTCATTGGTAATCCCCACGTTCACGATTTTGAGCTTCGCCGCCGCGCCCGGGGGTTCCCGTTTTCCCGCGCCGAAAATCGGCAAACATACCAGCGCCAGCATACCAAGCATAATCAGCTTTTTCATTCCCTTCTCCTTCCTGAAAGGGATTGGTCCAAATCCCTTTCCTCGTAGTGTGATCTCAGGATACTAGGTATCCCGTTATGGTTTCGCTACGCTTTTCACTATCAGAGAAAAGCGGAAAATAATCAAGAGCATTTTTACCTATTACGCTTTATTATGTAATCTTTGCGACTCTTTTCCTTCCTCCGGGACGAGCGGACTAAAGCCTGCCTCCGCTTGGCGTATTCGTAAAGGCGGCGTATCCTAGACAGCTGTTTTTAAAAGTTTTACAGGAGGCTGGGAAATTTTTACAGGCGGCTGGAAAGTTTCCACAGGAGGCTGGGAAGTTTCTACAGGCGGCTAGAAAAGTTCTACAGGCGGCTGGAAAGTTTTTACAGGCGGCTGGAAAAGTTTCACAGGCGGCTAGAAAAGTTTCACAGGCGGCTGGGAAATTTTTACAGGAGGCTGGGAAATTTTTACAGGAGGCTGGAAAAGTTTCACGCTGAACATACGAAATTTTACCGAATCTTGATTGCACGGAAACGGCAGAAATGGGTATACTTCTTACTAATGACGCCGTTGTTGGAAGTGCAGAATCTCTCGATAGGAGTCAAACGAGGCAAAGCGTATCTGCCGGCGGTGGACGCGCTCTATTTTCAGCTCTACCCCGGAGAAATCCTGGGGCTGGTGGGGGAATCGGGGTGCGGTAAAACCCTCACCGCCCGCGCGATTCCGGGGCTGTTGCCGCAGGGCGTGCAGATTACCAGCGGACATATCCGCTTCAACGGGACCGATATGCGGAAGGTTTCTAAAAAAGAACTCCGCCGTATCAGAGGCAATGAGCTTACCATGATATTTCAGGAGCAGATGACCGCGCTCAATCCCCTGCTGAAAATCGGACGGCAAATCAGCGAACCTTTGGAACTTCATGGAGAAAAAGATAAAAAACTGCTCTACGCCAAAACTATTGAGGTTATGAGAAAAACAGGACTCCCGGAACCGGAGCGGCTGGTTTCCGCTTATCCGCATCAGCTTTCCGGGGGAATGCGCCAGCGGGCCATGATTGCCGCCGCGATCATCAGCGGTCCGAAGCTCCTCATCGCCGACGAGCCGACTACCGCGCTGGATGCCGCGATTCAAGGTCAGATTTTACGGCTTTTGAAAACCATAAACCGAGAGCTGGGAACCGCGGTGCTGTTTATCTCTCATGATCTGGACCTAATAAGCCGGCTCTGCGATAGAACGCTGGTCATGTACGCGGGAAGGCTCGTGGAAGCCGGAGACGCGCAGTCCCTCTTCGCAAACCCCCGCCATGAATATACCAAAGCTCTTATCGGGTCAATACCAAGCGGAGAACGCAAGGGTAAGCCTCTGGCAACAATTCCGGGAAAAACCCCGTCAATCGAAGAAGAAAAACCAGCAGGCTGTCCCTTCGCGCCGCGGTGCCTCCGGGCGGAAGCCCTCTGCTTCGCCGGCTTTTCGGGAAAAACCTTTCCGAAGGATCAGCGGTATGCGCTTTGCCGGTTAGCCGAGGAGGACTAACGATGCTGTTGCAGGTACGCCGCGTTTCCAATGCCTATATTACTAAGGCTTATTTCGCTAAGAAGCAGTCCCAGACCGTACTTGACGGGGTTGATCTGGATATGCCTCCCGGAGAAATACTCGGTCTTGTGGGAGAATCAGGGTGCGGCAAAACCACGCTGGGAAGATGTATTTTAGGGCTTATCGGCTATGAGGGATCGATCAGCATTGACGGCTTGCCCCAAGACCGCAAACGCCGGCGGGAACTTGCCCGGAAGGTTCAGGCGGTGTTTCAGGACCCCGTAAGCGCGCTGAATCCTGCCAAGCGGGTAGGCTGGCTCATGGAAGAACCCCTAAGAATACACCGAATAGGCACGAAACAGGAACGCATTAAGAAAGTCGATGAGACGCTCGAACTGATAGGACTGGACGGCTCCTACAAAAACCGGCGGACGCCGGAGCTGTCCGGAGGACAGCGGCAGAGAATATGCATCGGCTCCGCGCTGATGCTGGAGCCTAAACTTATTATTGCAGACGAGGCAATTAGTTCGCTGGATGTATCCGTAGGCGCCCAGATTCTCAACCTTTTCCAAGACCTGCACCGCCGGCTTGGGCTTGGTCTGCTGTTTATCTCGCATAATCTCAGAGTAGTGTATCATCTTTGCGACCGGATTGCGGTTATGTATCGGGGTCAGATTGTGGAAATCGGCGGAGCCGAAGCGGTCTATTCCGCGCCGGCTCATCCCTATACGCGGCTTCTCTTGGACTCCGCGCCGGAGATTCCTGCGTCTCCGCCCGAAGACTGGGGATGCGCCTTCGCTTCGCGATGCGCTTTTAAGACCAAAGCCTGCAAGAAGCCGCCGGAATTGACCGCTATAGAACGCTCGGAAACGCCCCATCTGGCGCGGTGCTGGAACTATTTTCCCTTAGGATAAAAATAGATAGGATAAAAATAGCGCAGACGGCTCGCTTTCGGACTATTTCCTAATCGCGGTATGTAATCTCCGCTCCGCTGGGAAACGCGGAGGCTCCAATCTTTGTCCGGCGGGAAAGGGTTACGCTGGTTAGGCTTCGGCAGTCAGAAAACGCTCCATCGCCGATAGTCTCAACTGAATCAGGAATGACCACGCCGGATACGGCGCACTTAGAAAACGCCTCTTTCCCGATAGCCGTAACTGAATTAGGAATAACAACGCCGATCAGACTCTTGCATCCCCAAAAGGCTTTATCTCCGATAGCCGTAATCCAAGCGGGAATGATATATGAGCCTTTCCTGCCGGGAGGGTAAAGCGACAAGGTCTTTTTATCTTTGCTAAAGAGAATACCGTTATTACTGGCATATTGACGATTCTGTCTGCCTGCGGTAATACTCGTCAGGCTCTTGCAATCCAAAAAGGCGTCATTCCCGATGGGCGCAACTAAATCAGAAATGTCAACGCTGGTCAGACTCTTGCAGGCGTCAAATATCCCGAATCCGATAGACCTAACTGAGGCGGGAATGACCACGCCGGTCAGACTACTGCAATGGGCAAACGCCTCAAACCCGATACTCCTAACCGAGTTAGAAATAACAACGCTGGTTAATCTAATGCAATAGGCAAACGCCCCGAACCCGATAGTCCTAACCGAGTCAGGAATAACCGCGCTCTTCAGATTTTCACACTTCAAAAACGCGCAATCCTTGATAGCCGTAATCGAGTTAGGAATGACCGCGCTCTTCAGATTTTCACACTTCAAAAACGCGCAATCCCCGATAGCCGTAATTGAATCAGGAATGACCACGCCGGTCAGACTACTGCAATGGGCAAACGCCTTGAATCCGATAGTCCTAACCGGTATGCCGTCAATCGCATCCGGTATCTCAATCTGCGCCGCCGAACCCGTATACTTGACGATGGTAAGGCTATCGTCCGCAATGGCGCACTCTAAATCTTTGCTCATATTGTTTCCTTTCATAATTTTCCCCGCTGATGATGACGTTGCTTCTTGGAATTTTACCAATCCGCTTAACCCTAGCAAAACCGCCCCGGTTGATCAAGAGCCTTCCGGCTGTGCGTTATCGCCAGTATTCCGGGGTAAAGAGGATGCATACCGTCCAGAGTTCAAGCCTTCCGGCGATCATCACAAAGGAAAAAAGCCACTTAACGCTATCCGGAAAGGCTTCGTAGGTATTGCCCGGACCTACCGCGCCGAAGCCGACGCCTACGTTTCCGATAACCGACAGAGCCGCGCTGAACGCCGAAAAAAGCTCCGTTCCCGAAGCGGCGGCGAGAAGCCCGGTTGCCCCGACAATCAGCATATACAAAAACGTAAATCCCGCGACGCCGTATACCACGTCTTTTCTGCCTACCTTCCGGTTCAACTGAACATTGAAAACGCCTTGAGGATATATCAGCCGCCGCAGTTCATTGCCCATCTGCTTGAACAGCACCCCATGGCGTATCAGCTTGATTCCTCCCGCGGTCGAGCCTGAACATCCTCCGGCGAACATGAGCAGAAACAATACTCCCTGAGCCAGCGGGGGCCAGGTTTCATAATCGGTAATCGCGCATCCGGTAGTGGTGAGAATCGACGCGGACTGATACGCCCCGTAGCGCATCGCTTCCGCAAAAGACCCGTATACCGGCGCAAGGCTCTTCGCAATCAGGAGAGACGAAACCGCAAATACCAGCAGATACAGCTTGCCCTCAGTGTTGTGCAGTAAATCTTTCCCCTTGCCTGTGAAAAGCCGGTAATACAAATTGAAGTTGAATCCCGCAAGAAGCATAAAAACTACGCTCACCCAGTCGATGAAAGACGAATCGTAATACCCTATGCCCGCGTTCTTCGTGCTTACGCCGCCGGTAGCGACCGTCGCCAACGCGTGACACAACGCGTCAAACCAGCTCATCCCTCCAAGGAGATACAAAAGAAACAGCATCGCCGTAAGACCGCAGTACGTCAGCCAAAGAATCTTGGCGGTAGCCGTAATCTTAGGAGTTACTTTTTCTTTCTCAGGACCGGGAGCTTCGGCTTTGACAAGCTGAAACCCGCCGACCCCAAGGAGAGGCATAAGCGCGACCGTAAGCAAAAGGATGCCCATGCCTCCGAACCAGTGGGTCAGACTCCGCCAGAAAAGCAGAGACCGAGGCAGAGCTTCTATATCGGAAACCGTGGTTGCGCCGGTAGTAGCGAATCCGCAGACGCTCTCGAATACCGCGTCGGTAAGGCTCAAGCCCTCGCCGGAAAGATAATAGGGAACCGCGCCTAAAAGACTCATAAAAGTCCAAGTAAGAAATACCAGCAGAAACCCGTCTTTCGGAGCGATTCGGATAGGCTCTTTGCGGAGAGATAAAAATACCGGCAGACTCGCCGCCAAAGCGAAAAGAATAGGCGCGGAAAAACTCAATATCATCCTGTCCTCCCGCCACAATACCGCCGAAATCAGCGGAAGAACCATCATCGGCGCGGAAAAACCGAGAACAAATACCGGCATACGGAGAAGCCTCAAAAATTTCATAAGGATAAGCCGAACAGTTTCTCTATTTCCTTATCGCTTCCGTTTTTCGCGATTATGACGATATGATCTCCCATTTTAAACACGTAATCTCCTTTGGGAATAAACGCCGTTCCCCCTCGGCTGACCAGCATTACCAGCCCTCCTGCGGAAAGGCGGAACGCGGTAATCGGCTCGTCCAAAAGAGGCGTGCCTGAACCGATCTCAATTTCAATGATGCCGATGGTTCCATCGCCGATGCGATGCACCCCTTTCACCCCGCCCCCCATGAGATGAGACAGCATGGAATCTACGATTACCGACTTCACCGGAACCACCACGTCCACCCCAAGCTGGCGGGCTATGGTTCCATAGCCCTCGCTGGAAACCAGCGCAATCGCCCGGCGCACTCCCTTTGACTTCAGATAAGCCGCCGTAATGATGTTCAGCTCCTGATGACCCGTAGCCGTTACAATAAGATCAAGCCCGTAAATCCGTTCCTCCGCGGTAAAACTTTCGTCGGAAATATCTTCGTTAAGGATCAGCGCAGTTGGAAAACGCGCGGAAAGCTCTTTGCAAAGCGCGTAGTCCTGTTCAATGATAGTAACCGTACGCATACTCTTCGGCATCAGGCTCTTAAAAAAAGAAAATACCGACCGCGCCTTTTTTTGTTCCCGCCGCTCTTCGGCGTTGCGGTTCAGCAGACCTTCCGCAATGAGCGTTCCTACCCGCCCGCCTCCGACAATGCCTATTTTCCGCAGACTCTGCTTGGACTGTCCGGCTAAGGCGAAAATATCTCCCATATCCGCTTCTTTGGCTAAAATATGAATCCGGTCTTTCGGGGCAAGCGCCGTCGCGCCGCTGGGAAGAATACTGGCTCCTTTCCTGTCCACTAAGGTAACTAAACTCTCCGCTTTCACCAGAGACCGAAAATCCAGCAGTTTCAGCCCGTCAAAGACGCTCCCTTCAGCGACGTCAATCGACCCCAGCTCGTAAGGCATATCAGGAAACGCAAGAACTTCCCCTACCGCGCCGTGTTCTATGGCGTTCAACGCCCACCGCGAGGCTTCCACGTTAGGATGCACAAAATGATCGATTCCCAGTATCCGCTCTCCCGACCGGTTAAGCCGTATATAGTCGTCATTCCTGACTCTGGCGATTTTAAGAAGATTAGGATACCGGGAAGCCGCCAAACCGCAGATAAGCATATTAATCTCGTCAGATTCGGTGGCGCAGACCAACGCGTTCGCCTTAGCAATCCCGGCTTCTTCCAAAGCCGCAAGGCTGTTTCCCTCGTCGTGAATGACCAGACAATCCAGCCGGTTGGAAGCGTGCCTCGCCCGTTCCTGATTGGACTCGATAAGCGACACGTCATGGTTTTCCTGAATGAGATGCCTGCTTAACTGAGTCCCCACCATCCCCGCGCCGATTATGACCACACGCATCGGGCGTCTAACAGCTCCAAAAACCCGGGATACGTCACGTCCGCGGCTTCCGCGCCTATGATTTCAACCGGTCCCGCCGCGCCTAAACCCGCTACGGCTAAAGACATCGCCGCCCGATGATCCCCGTGTCCGTCTACCCGTCCTCCCCGAAGAGAACCGCCCCGGACTATAAGCCCGTCAGAACGCTCCCGCATCAAAGCTCCCAGCTTCCCCAATTCTTTGGACATTACCGCGATGCGGTCGGTTTCCTTGATTCTGGCGTGAGCGGCGTTGACTAAGGCGGTTTCTCCATCGGCATACGCCCCAAGAACCGCCATGATCGGCAGAAGATCGGGACAGGAATTCAGATCGAACTCGCCCCCCCGGAGCCGCCCCGACCGGGATACGATCAGCCTCCATTCGCCGGCTTGTTCCCACCGCGCCTCCGCGCCCATCTGATTAAGTATATCAAAGAAGCCTTTGTCCCCCTGCGGATCAGCAGGATCAAGCCCAAGAAGCGTAACCGTCCCGCCGCCAACAGCCGCCGCTCCTCCGGGAAACGCCGCGGAAGAAAAATCCCCCGGCACAGGACCGTTCATCGGCTTATACGCCGCTCCGCCGGGAATACGGAAATAGGAATAATCTTCAGCCCGTTCATACCGGATTCCTTGAGCGTCAAGATACGAAAGAGTCAGTTCGATATAGGGACGTTCATTAAGCAGAGGCACGTCAATTTCCGTAACCGCCCCCGCCGGAGCCAGCGGCGCGGCAAGCAGGATCGCGGATAGATACTGGCTGGTCGGACAGGGAAGGCTCGCCCGTCCTCCGCGCCACGGACCCTCTACGGTAATGGGAGCGCATCCGTTTTCCCCGGAACTCACCCGGACGCCTAAGCCCGAAAGAGCCGCCAAAAGCGGTCCCGCGCTGCGGCGGCGGATTTGCTCGTCTCCGGTGAAGGTCGCCGGACGGTCTCCCAAAGCCGCCACTGCAAGAGCTAAGAACAGGGTCGTCCCGGAATTGCCCACATCAAGAGGCGCGTTAAGGGCTGGGGTTTTCCCGCCGCCGATTCCCCGCACTCGCCAGCCCGCGAGTTTTGTGCCTCCGGCATCCGCCGGATTAGGACAAGCCGGATCGATGTCCCGGCGTTCTTCAATGTCCGCTCCCAAAGCCCGGCATACGGCGGCGCAGGATCGAGCGTCCAGCGAATCCAACGGCGTTTCAATGTCCGAAACTCCCTCCGCCATTGCCGCGATAATCAGCCGCCGTATGGTATGCGACTTAGACCCGGGAATCCGAACCGTTCCGGTAAACCTTTTAGGCGTAATAATTGCCAGCATGAAGCAGAGCATACCATGATAGGCAAAGCCCTTTCAATCGGCTATGCTTACGGTATGAATATTTTTCCTGAGTTTTCTACGGCGTCGGAAGTCCGCTGGGACGCGCTGATATTCGGGCATCTGTTTTGGAACCGCTATTTTGGCGAGACCCCGGATAATCCTCCCCGGGGCGCGCCGTCTACGTGCAGTTCCGTGCTGATCCGGGGCAGAGGCTATTGTCTCATGGTTGATCCTGCTATCAGGCATAGCGCGGAAGAATGTTATTTCGACCTCAACCGCCGTACCGGTCTGCTTCCCGAGGCGGTTACTCATTGTTTTTCCACGCATCATCACTTTGATCATTGGAACGGTCTCAAGTATTTTCCTAACGCTCAATGGCTTACCGCAAAAGGCAACGCCCCGCTGATTGCCGAAGCGGTTCGGGAAGCGGTCAACCGGGACCCCGGCGACGGCTTGTCTCCGGCGATTCCCGCGGAACGGATTCAGGAAGTGTCCGGCGAGTTTCTGCCCGGGGTCTATGCCTTGCCCTTACCGGGACATACCGATTCGCTTCATGGGATCGCGTTCAGGTCTGGGAAGAAGCGGATTCTCATCGCCGCGGATTCGGTGATGACCAGCGGGCATTTCGCCGACCGTATAACCGAGTTTCAGCCTGATCCGGCGATGCAGAAAACCGCGGCGTCAACGATTGCCGATATTGCCGAAAGTTTCGATCTCGTCGTGCCGGGACATGACAATCTCATTGTTTTGTGATTATCTTCCGCCCCCCAGCGCGCGAATCAGCCGGCTTTCTAAGCCGCTTGTTTCAGGAGAGGCGTAAACCCGCCCAGAGGGATTAGGCTCGTCAAAGACGACGCCTTCGCCGGGCGGTCCTAAGACCAAAATCCGCCTGCCGAGAAATATAGCTTCCCGGGGATCGTGGGTAACGGCGATGAGGAGCCGCGGCTCTTTCTCAAGGAGTTTCAGGGTCAGCTCCATCAGTTCTATCCTCAGCGGAATGTCCAGAGATTGAAAGGGTTCATCCATAACCATAAGCCGGGAAGGATAGATAAACGCCCGGGCAATGGACGCCCTCTGCCGCTGTCCCCCGGAAAGCTCAGAAGGGTATGCCTGAGCTTTCTCGGCGAGAGAAACCGCCTCCAGAATAGTTCTCGCGCGCGCTTCGGCATCCTTGATAGGTACGGCGTTTTTGACCGGCAGGAGCAGATTCTCCCAAACCGTAAGCCACGGCAGGAGCCGAGGTTCTTGAAACACAAAGGAAACTCCGGTTTCCGCCGGCGAAACTACCCGCCCCGACTGCGGCTCCAAGAGACCCGCCATGAGCCGTAACAGCGTTGTCTTCCCGCACCCGGAAGGACCCAAAATGACGGTCGGATTTTCTTCTCCCAAAGTCAAAGAAAAATCGCGGAACAGCGGTTTTTCTCCGAAACCGAAAGAAATATCTTCCAGATAAAGAATATCAGCCATAGACGGCTCCTCTTTTCTTGGGAAAAAGGGACGTTACTTTAAAAAAATTCATAACCAGCGAGAGCAGTCCCTGAGATACCGCCGCGGCAATCACCGTAGCGAGGGTCCACGCGAAGAGATCAGGCGTTTCAAGTTGAGCTTTAGCCCTCTGCATACCGGTTCCCAATGCCCGCAGAGGCTGTACCAGCACTTCCGCGGCAACCACCACCTTCCAGCAGAGGGACAACGCGCTCCGCAGTCCCCCTAAGATAAACGGCATAATCCCCGGAATGTACAGATACCGCACCTGCTCCCCTCGGGATAAGGCGTAAACTCGGAACAGCTCTTTCAGCCGGGGATCGACCGAGCGCGCTCCTTCAACCGTGTTGGACGCCATCACCGGAAACACCATGAGAAATGCCGTGAAAATCGGCGTCCGCTCCGCCCCCAGCGCGAGAAACGCAATGAGAATCACCGACATAACCGGCGTTGCCCCAATCGCCGTGAAAAGCGGCCGAAACAACGCGCCTCCCCGCGGATCCAGCCCGGCGATGATGCCGACCCCAACCCCCAACGGCGCGGAAATACTAATCCCCAGCAGGGTCCGCCAAAAACTCGACCCCAGCGCGCGGAGAAAATCTTCGTTAGGAATCAGGAGAACCCATCGTTTTAACACCGGAAGAGGTCCCGGAAATATAAGATCGCTCCCGGCAAGCCGGGACCCCAGCTCCCAAGCAAGAAAGAGAACCGCCGTTCCCAAGATCGTCCATAGGAAGAGAGCCGGTTTCTTTAGTTTTCTTTTTCTCACCACTTGAGGTAAAAATTTTCCGCCGGAAGTTTTCCGCCGATGGAAGCCGGAGAAAACTCCAGAAACGCCCGATACAACGCTTCCAGCGAAGGACGAGCCTCAACCGCAGGGATAAACACATAGTTGCTTCGAGGTATCGCGGCGGCGGCTACCTGCGCCCGCAATCCCATATCGTGCTTTTCCACTAACGCTCCCGCTTCAGCAGGATGAGCCACAACCCATTCAATGGAACTTTTCACGCTGTTCAGGATAGTCCGCAGAAGCGCGGGCTGAGACGCCGCAAAATCCGCGTCCACCACCAAAGCAATCATGGGATAATTCCCGCTTCCGCCGGCGTTGACCCATTCCTGCTGAATATCCGCGACTTGCCGCAAATCGGGCTTTCCCGACCGAGCCATCGTCGCAAAAGGCTCCGGTATCAGCGCGGTAGATACCCGCCCGGCAATGAGAGACTGGGCGATTTCCGGGTATGCCAGCGAAAAATTTAATTTGAGGTCCTTATCGGGATTCATCTTCTTGGAAATGAGAATCCGGCGGAACACATAATCCGGCGTCGCCCCTTGACCGGCCACTTCCACTGATTTTCCTTTCAGGTCTTCAATCCGTTTGATGTTCGGATCGCTGGTGAGGAGGCTCAACATACCGGTTCCGACCACCGCCGCAACCTGAATCCGCTTGCCCGAAGACGCTATTTTCGCCGCCACATTCGGAGGCAAAATGCCGACTTTCGCGTCTCCAGAAATAAACCGCGCCGCCATGAGGTCAGCCTGCGCCAGAGCTTCCGCCTTCATGGTCGTCCCCGAATACTGCGGCGGCTGTTCAAACAGCCGGATCATTCCGACTCCCGACGGACCTTTAAGCCCGTATATGGTCAGCGCGGATTGGGCTTCCCCAGAAAACGCCAAGCCTATAAGACCTATAAAAGAAAATACATAACGTTTCATACTTTAAGTTCTATGATACTAACAGGATTTTATCAATACCTTCCAGATGCCTTTTTATAACCCGTTCTTAGAGTTTTTTAATGTCATCAAAAGATAATCCCGTAAACGCGGCTATCTGAACCGCGGAAAGTCCGCCGTCTTTCATCTTCTTCGCCGTTTCCTGAAGTCCTTTTTGTATGCCTTTTTGAAGCCCTTTTTGGAGTCCTTTCTGTATGCCTTTTTGGAGTCCCTTTTGAAGCCCTTCTTCAAAACTTTCTTCTTTGCAGACCTCCAACGCCAAAGCCTGATCCCATTCTGTACACAGCATCTCAATATCCTCCTGCGTCGCTTTTTCCCAAAACGCCTTCATTAGATTCTTATCAACGCTCGCTTCGATAGCTTTCCGTATCGCCCGAAGCGTCCTCTCCCGCGGCGGCGTTCCGCGCTTGCGCTCCTCCGCCTCAAGCCGCCGCACCTCGTCTACAAAAAAACTATACCCTTTCAGCCGCTCAGACTTATCTTTTATCCCTTCATTATATCCGCTGTTGATATTGTATACCTTCACCGATAATTCTATGTTGACCTCCTCAAAACCCGCTACGCGCTCAAAAGCATCCGATAGCCGTATAATACCGCGCTCAGGATAATAGTCAACCCCATTGTATATCACCACAAACTCAGGGCGGGGCAGTTTGATAAGCCTCTTTTGGTATATCGTTCTCTTATCCGCCACCTGCTGTTCAAATAACCGGTTCAAAGGGTCAATAAACCGAAAAGGCATATTCGGGTTGATCGTCGATTGATGTTCTCCCATCAACACCAGCTTCCGGTCCAGCAAAAAAGATATGTCGTTCTTCCGGGCAGACCATAGAGTCTCCGTCAGGGTGTTGATGATAATCTCCGTAGTCTCGTCGTACTCTGTGCCATGCAAGGCGTTGTATAATTCCAGCGCGCCTTCTTCCGTATTAAACCATGTCCGAAAAAGACTGTCCTTATACTGAACCATAACCTTAGCATACTCGTTTTTAAATAATAGCGCAAGAAAAAATAAAAACCGCCTTTTCAAAAATTACTCATAAAACGTATGATCTGCTAACCGGCATACAAAATATTTTTGAAAAATATGCCGATAACCTCTTGTATTACTGAAATCAGGTATAGTATAGTTTTGATATGGAAATATCTTTTCCTCAAAAACACTGGTCCCCGAATGAGGGAATATATAGGAGGCATAGTATGCAACGATTCGGCAAGGTTCTACCGCTTATGGTTGTTGCCGTTATGGTAGGGTTAGGCTTCAGCACCTGCAAAACAGACGAAACCGATACTGATAGCGGAAATTCTAATATAAGAGGAGTGAGAGGTATTGTGGTCCAAGCAATGCCTACAAACCTCCAAATAAAACGAGGAGAAATGAAACCCTGTCCTAGTCCTCCTGAGACTGTGACTAGTTCCGATGTAGCGTTTCTAACCGGTTTGAGGGTAGAGGTGGTCCTTAGCGACGGAGAAGTGATGGAATTTACTCTCCCTGACCAATTGGAGTCGTTTAAGACACTAAATGGAACCGGAAAAGCGATTTTTCAGTGGAATCATACAGACTCGCCGGTAACGGTCGATATTTCGGCACAAAGCATTAATCAAGATAAAGCATACCATGCTTATGTCACAATAACGGTGAAAGAATTAACAAGCTTTAAGATTGAACCGCCTCCAAACAAAGACCTTATAGAATGGTACCGACTGGGCGACGATGGGATAAAAGGCTGGTTTACAACTATGATCGGGACGGAGGGCGGAACGATAAAAGCCCGGTATGGAGCTGAGGAGGTAACTATCTCATCAGAGCCGGATGCGGCTATTCCTTTCAACAATATTAATGTGAACGATATAGACTTTGATGGTTTTGATAAGGATATCGTTGGAGTACAGTCTGTTACAGTAAAACTGTTTGACGTCAAATCAGCCAATTCTGTTAAAGCCGTTGTTCTTCCGGTATTATCAGATAATAAATATACAGCAATGCAGACTATACCTTCAGGAACCGTGCAAGGAGCCATAGTCGGCAGTAATGGAGCTTTTAGACCCGATGTATTTACTGATGTACTGGGTGGCCGCCTCTATACCATCAAAAGATTTGAGATGGGAAAGTATGAAATCCCTAATGCTCTCTGGTACGGTGTAGGTAAGTGGGCGGCAGAGAAACAGGCGTCTAAGTATACGTTTAATTCCTTACAAAACGCCCCGTCGGAGGAGCAGAGGTTAAAGCCGGCGCAGGATATGACATGGATTGATGCGGCGGTATGGTGCAATGCCTATACGGAATTAATGAATGAATTCCAAAGCGGGAACATTCCGTACCCTCCGGATGACCATAATACGTTGGCGAATGTGCTGAACAAACAGCTCCCAGAATTAAGTTGTGTATATCTGGTGTATGATAATATCTATACGACTCCTCTAAGGGATGGAACCGTTACCTCTGATGGTTTAATTTATGACCCAACAACCGGGACTTTAAAAAAATTTGTTATAGATCATAGAAAGAACGGTTTCCGATTGCCTGATGAGGCGGAATGGGAATGGGCCGCTCGCGGGGGGCAGTATGGTACTGATACTTGGGGATTTACCTATGCAGGAAGTAATGACCCTACAAATGTAGCAGGTGACTCAAGTGGTACTCATGCGATAGGCACAAAAGCCGCTATAGTTGGAAACAAGAACCTCGATATTTATGATATGACCGGTAATGTATGGGAATGGTGCATTAAATTAAATCCTATTCTTGCTGGGACAGGGGAGCTTACTTGGGGGACTAGCTATAATGGAACGCCCGTTCCCGACGTATTAGCTAGGACTGGATTAGGCGGTAGCGAGAACTATGGTGTTGCCAAAGGCGCTTCTTTTGAGTATCAGCCTAGTCTTAGTGGCAGTAATGATATCGACCAGCTTAAACTTAATAACGCAAGCCGATCCGGTCTAACGCTGAGTACGGTATATAGAAATACCGGGTTTCGTATCGTAAGAAGTAGTAACCAATAAACCTAGTTGACGGTACAAGCGGCGGCGGGGCGTTCTTGAGGGAATGTCCCGCCGTTTCTTTTTTGAGATCGGGCTTGACCTATACGCTTTTGCCGATATACTACTAAAGGGAGGTACAAGAGATGGCAAGACCGCCGCAGATAACCTACAGACAGCTTCTCAGGCTGTTTCAAGAGGAGACCAAGCAACGTCAGGAAGAGACCAAGC
>JAIRPH010000035.1 GCA_031257135.1 Spirochaetaceae bacterium | reverse complement strand
GCGGTGAGGGTTTTGTCCGCAAGAATCTCTACCGAGGTAAACCGCTTGCCGGTCTTTTTCACTATCGCGTTAGCTAGAGAGAGTAACTGTTCCTCATCGCCGGTCTCGCCGAACATCTTTACTATCAGATAGTCGTTTAACGGATTAAGACGCATCATAGCTTTAGTATACTCCAGTATAGTTTTCCTGTCAATCTGACTCCTAATCGCTGTAGCGTATTTGCGTCTATACCCTGTAGGCAAATCCCGCAAGCCTTAATTCGCAGAACGCACAAGCCGGAAACCCATAAGGTATGACTTAACAAATGCGCCGGTGTTGCCGCTCGATGACCGGCTGGCGGATCGTACATTAGAGCCTGCGTTATACCATGAACCGCCCCTGAACACACGATAAGTACCGGAACTAGCACCCACAGGATCAGTCTGAGAACCTGCGCTATAGGAGTCATACCAGTCCCAACACCACTCTTCCACATTCCCAGACATATCATACAAGCCCCACGCATTAGCCGCGCCGCTACCTACAATCCATGCATTCATTCGCTTAATTCCTTTCGTACCATTATTGTACGGATAATGTCCATTATAGTTAGCCTGAGAGGTAGTAATATTGTTACCAGTATGAAACGGCGTCGTTGTACCGGCGCGGCAGGCGTACTCCCATTCAGCCTCAGTCGGCAAGCGATACCCATTAGACTTTCGGTTCCATGTTACTGTCCATGCCAATGGATCATGATAATAGTTATTCGGATCACGCCGGATTTTATCTATCGTGTATGCAGGCGTTAATCCCTCCCGCTGACTGCGCCGATTACAATACTCGACAGCATCGTACCAGCTCACATAATACATGGGATAATTATCGCCTTCATCTTCCACACCTTCATCATCAAAAACCTCGCCATTCTCTTCTGCTATCTGTTCTGCTAACTGTCGTACTGTTGTTCCCATCACCTCACGCCACTCTTTTTGAGTTACCTCGTACTTGCCCATGAAAAACGAATTGATAGTAACGCTGTGTTGAGGACCTTCATCCCTGTCCCTCTCCGGCTCTGACTCAGGACTGCCCATCGTGAATGTCCCGCCGGGGATACGCACAAAGTTCGCAGAAAAAGCCGCGGGAGAGGGAACGGGCTGGGGCGCGGGGGCGCGTCCTAAGTAGGCGATGCCGGAAAACTGCGAGTACATCGCAGGACGCTGTTTGTTTCCGCTTGCCCGGGCTACGTCTCCCATGGTGCGCCGAAACAGTTCCGCTACCTCCAGCGCGGGAACTATTTTCATGTTGTTCAGCAGATACGCGGTAAACAGTCCGTTCCGCCCCTCCCCGTCGGACGCGGTAGAACCCGCGCTCGTGGCGTATATGATGATGCTTTCCGCAGGCTGACGGCTCGCAACCGCCAAGCCTTTGTTCGCGCTCTTAGTCCACGCCGCGGGAAAGTCACGGCACGCGTCGAGAACTATCACGTTCAGCGCGTTTCCCGCGTCGTTCAGCTCGTCAAGCATAAACTGCGCGGACATCGCCCGCTGGCGCAAGAGGTTCTCGCTGTTGATAGTTTCGTCAACCGGTATCAGGTAGTTCTCGCCGTTTGACTGCACTCCGTGTCCTGAGTAATAGAAAAATCCGTAGGAATTGCGGGACCTAAGAAGCCGGCTTTTCAGGCGTATGACCGCGTCTTCCATTTGATCACGGCTTCCGTTAAGGATTTTTTCCACTGTCCAGTCCATACTTTTTAGAACCGCCTCCATATCGTTGGCGTCGTTGATAGTATTCCTCAGCGCGCCCGCCGTATACGCCCCGTTCCCGATGACCAACGCGTACTTCTCCTGCGCGTACGCGCCGGCAAGCGCGCAGAAAAATACTGCTACTGCAAAAAAACGTTTCATAAAAACTCCTTAATCGTCGAGTATACGCCCGCAGTGACAACAGGTCAAGAGATATACTTTCAATCAGGCGTATCGTATCGTTCTGCTGGAATCATGTCCCGCCGGGCGGTCAGCCCCCGTGGAAACCCCCGCTTTGCTGACCGCGGCTAGAAAGAAAATACAAATACGCGTACACTGAAGCAATGAAACAGGATAAATTTACCCTGATGACCGAAACTCCGGTAGAGGCATTGGTCTGCCGGTTATCGGTTCCTTCTATTATTATCATGCTGATTTCTTCGCTTTATAATATGGCGGATACCTATTTTGTCGGTTCTCTGGGAACCAGCGCGGTGGCGGCGGTAGGGGTCGTTTTTCCCCTGATGGCGGTTATTCAAGCGTTGGGATTTCTGTTCGGGCAGGGATCGGGGAATTATATATCCAGAGCCTTAGGCGCGAAGCATACCGAGAAAGCCGCTAAAATGGCGGCTACCGGCTTTTTCTCGGCTCTTATTCTGGGCGCGCTCTTGTCCGGGCTGGGACTGATATACGCTGTTCCCTTAGCGTCGGCTTTGGGCGCTACCCCGACGATTCTCCCCTACGCCGCGGAATATATGCGGTTTATCCTGATCGGGATGCCCTGGATGGCAGGGTCGCTGACGCTGAATAATCAGCTTCGGTTTCAGGGCAGTTCGTTTTACGGCATGATCGGGATGCTTTCCGGGGCGGTTCTCAACATGATTTTAGACCCTCTTTGCATCTTTGTTTTGGGTCTCGGCATAAAGGGGGCTTCTCTGGCTACCATGATAAGTCAAGGCGTAGGCTGTTCGGTTTTGTTTGCCGGTTCTTTTCGGAACGGCAATATCGGCGTCAGAGCGAGCAACTTCTCGCCGAGCCGGTCCCATTACCGAGAGATTCTCCGAGGCGGGATTCCATCGCTGTTGCGGCAGGGCTTGATGAGCGCGATGACCATCGTCATCAACCGGTTCGCCGCGGTCTACGGAGACGCCGCCCTTGCCGCGATATCTATCGTCAACCGAGTCTGTATGTTCGCCAACTCCGCGGTCTTGGGCGTAGGACAAGGGTTTCAGCCGGTGTGCGGCTTCAATTACGGCGCAAAACGGTACGACCGAGTGCGCCAAGCCTTTTGGTTCTGCGTCCGCCTTGTTTCGGCGGGGCTGACCTTGATCTGCATAATCCTCGCCGTCTTCGCTCCGCAGATTATCGCCTTATTCCGCAAAGGCGATCCCGCGGTAATCAGCATAGGCGCGCGGTCTCTCAGGCTTCAATGTATCGGACTGCCCTTTACGAGCTGGCAGGTTTTGTGCAACATGATGGTCCAGACTATGGGAAAATCGTTGCAGGCTAGTTTTTTAGCCTTATCCAGACAAGGACTGTTTTTACTGCCTTTTTTATTGCTGTTCACGCCCTTTTGGGGTCTTCTCGGTATTCAAATTAGTCCTATGGCATCTAATATCGCTTCGTTTTTCGTCGCCGTTCCGCTAGGGATTAAGATTCTGCGGGAAATGAAGGAAACCCCATAGCGTCCCTTCAGCGCGCCTACCCGGCCGCGCCGAAGCCCCTTTTCACCGGTTGACAAAAATATATAATATTCGTATTATAGTATTGTTCTGCGAAAGTGGTGAAACGGCAGACACGCCGGATTTAGGTTCCGGTGCCTTCGGCATAGGGGTTCAAGTCCCCTCTTTCGCATAGTTCAGCCGTTCCCTAAAGAGGTCTACCGCCTTATCTATCATCTTAGAGAGGGGAAGGGATTCAAGCCCGGCAAGATAGAAATGTTCATTCTGCAAAGGCAGAAGAATCCGTTCCCCCTGAGCCTTGAGAACCGCATCAACCATAACCGAGGTAATCTCTCCCATCATGCTGTCAGTAATGACAATGCCGATAGGTCCCAGAATAAAGTCCCCTAAAGGGGCGGAAACCTTGATGGCGTTTTCACCGGTAGCTCCCCGGTGCGCGCCGGCTTTCACCATCCGCTCGGTAGCCACCGCGTTGGTTCCCAGCGCGATAAGCTCGGATTCCTTATCAAGCATATCCTTGATTTTGCCAATGAGCTGGACCCCTATGCCGCCGCCCATGCCGTCAATAATCAGTATTTTGTGTTTCATAGCTCCTATACTAGCGGAAACGCAGACGTCCTACAAGCCGTTATGCGAAACCGTATCTCCGGCGGATCATAAGCCGCCCGAAACACGGCGCGCCCGCCAGAGACGTTAGAATCCCTATCGGCAGTTCCGCGCCCGGAATTACGATACGGCACAACACGTCAGCCCATATCAGAAAAACCGCGCCGGTTAAGACGCACAGCACAACTGACTTCCGGTGATCGTTTCCGAACAGCATCCGTACCCCGTGCGGAATCACCAGCCCGACAAAGCCTATCATCCCCGCGGCGCATACCGCAGTCCCCACCATCAGCGCGCTGACCGTCAAATAGATAATCCGCTTGAACCGCAGTTCCGTGCCAAGAGAAATCGCGGTTTCATCGCCTAAGAGCATCAAATTCAAAGTCCGAAACTGACTCATAAAAAATACCGCGCATATCAGAATAACCGTCAGCGCAACCGTATTAGCGCGCCATTCCGCTCCGGCAAGACTGCCCATAGTCCAATGAATAATCGACTGCACGCTGTAGGCGTCATGCGCGCGAAACACCATGAAATTAGCGCAAGCGGTGCAAAGCGCGTTCACCACCGTTCCTGCAAGCACGAGTTTAACCGGCGTAGGCGAGCCTCCGGCGTTAGCCAAAGCAAGAACCCCCAAAGACGCGGCCAAAGCCCCTAAAAACGCCATAATACCCGGGGCGTTTCCGCCGAAACCGCTCCCCCAGCCTAACACAACCGCCGAAACCGCTCCGGCATACGAACCCGCGGATACGCCGAGAATATACGGATCAGCTAGAGGATTCCTCACCGCCGCTTGAATAACAAGACCGCTCACCGACAGAGCCGCGCCGACTCCGGCCGCAAGAACCAGCCGCGGCAGACGTATCAGCCATACTACGTCCTGTACCGCCTTTGAAGGAGTCTTCAAACCGTGAAAGCCAAGTTTGTACGCAACAGCCCGATACACGTCAATCGCCGAAAGCCGCACCGAGCCGAAGGTCATCCCCAGAAGAAGAGACCCTGCCAGCGCGGCCGCAAGCAGTATCACCGCAGAAGTATAGATAGACTTTCTTTCTATACTCAATTCAAAAGCCCGTCCGCGATAGCCCGGATTCCATCGCCCGCCCGAACCGCGGGAGCGTATATATCTCCAAGCATAATCGGATATACCCGCTTGTTCCGTACCGCCTGCAAACTCGCTAACGCGGGATCATCCAGCAGTTTCGCAAGCTGTACGTCTTTTACCGCATCGCCGCCGTCTCCGGGGCGAGGCATATATTCAACAAAAATCACCTCCGGATCGGCGTTTATAAGGTCTTCCTTGCCGATAAACCGCTCCGGAGACGGCATAGGCGACGCGCCTAACTGCCTGACAATGTCTCCGGCAAGTTCAAGACCGTAATTCCGTATGCCGCTGTCGTAAAACCCCAAAACCGCAACGGAAGGAACCGTCCCCCGCGCGGCGACCGCGGCTTTCGTTTTTTCAACGTCAGTTTTCATCCGCTGTACTAACGCTTGAGCTTTCTCTTCGGCGTTGAATATCTTTCCGATGTTCAGTAAATCTGTGTATTCATGTTCGAGAAGCCGAGAGCCTCCCCGCCGGGTATTAGCGTTTATGTAGGTATGAGCGCCTCTGCTGTTCCACTGTTCCACTCCGCCGATAACCGTATCGCTGAACAGCGAAGCCCAACTAAAAATAAAATCCGGTTCCATGAGAAGAACCGTTTCTTTATCCGGCGCGAAAGACGAGTCAACATAGTTCATTCGGGAGAATCCGGCTTTCCATTCGTCTTTTACCTCGTTGTCCAAGCCGTAGGACGCAATCACCCGATCTTCCAGCCCCAGGGCGATCATGGTTTCGATACACCCTTGATACACCGCGAGAACCCGTTCAGGGGCTTTTTCAAAAACCTGCGTAAATTCATCGCCGTTGAAATTGCAGTTTACGATCGTAACAGGATATCGACGCTCTTCCGCTGAGGAATCCGCGGCATCAGAAACCGGCGTATTCCTGTCCGCGGCAGGACGCCCGCAGGAAGCCAGCCAGAAACACAGCAGGACAAAACATATTTTTTTCACAACCGCTCCGTAAAATAGGATTATTCAGTATGGACTGCCAGCCGGCGTAAAGTCAAGGGTCTATGCCGATAGATTTATGCCTGAAAACCGCTTTACGATTCGGTTTAATCATGCTATACTTCCCCGGGGATTAGCAGAATCCCGATTTTATACAAGGTTGGCGGCAATGGCAAAATCGAGAAAGACTTCGCTTGCGGTAATGGTTACTATAGTATGTTTAGCAATAATGGCATGTATTACTGCTGGGGTTTCGTTTATTTTTTTCATAAACCTCCGGGCAATCGCCTATAGGGAAATTGAATCGAATACTCGGAAAACGGTTGACGGCATACGGGATCAAGCAATCGGGCAGTTTAATACATGGTCCAGCATTATTCGGTATACCGCTTTCGGCATTGCGCCGTTTATGGCTCAGGACGAGGCGGATACGTTTACCATTGAATCAATCTTTAGGCGGATCGTCCAGTCTCAGACCGATATATGGCTTCTCTATTGCACGAACAATCTGGTATGGAATGAACCCGGGGGATATGCGGTCTTTTCTGACGGCGAACTTCGGGCGGCGGACTGGAACAATACCACTCGGTCATGGTTTACCGGCGCGAAAGCCAATCCGGGCAGGATTGTATATGCGGACCCGTATATCGCCGCCAACAGCGGAATTTTTACGGTAGCCGTTTCGACCTCGGTCTACGACGAACAAAACCGGGACTTAGGCGTTATTTCGGGGAATGTTTCGGTCGGAGTCCTGAAAACCATGCTTGAAAGCGCGGAATCTCTGCCGGGGCAGAATATGTACTTTCTGAACCGAGAGGGACTCTTCATAACTCATCCTGAGGCTTCGGCGGTTCTATCCAAAAATTTTTTTGACGAACCGGGTTTCGCCCCGTATCGGCAGGATATGCTTTCTTCAAAATCCTTTGCCCATATCGACAAGGATCGGTTTATTTATTCCGCGCTGATCCCAGAGGTGAATTGGATTCTGGCGGCGGTAGTTCCGGTTTCCGCGATTTATGCGGAAACCAATCAGCTTCTGTTCAGGCTGATTCTCATCGCCGGGGTCTGCCTCATAATTGCGGGGGTTATATCTATTTTGGTTAATCATACTATGCTTATTCTTCCGATTCGGGAGATAAATCAGACCGCTGACGCGCTGGCGAATATGGAATTCGGCGTAGGGATCAAGAAATTCAGGACTGACGAGATCGGCGGGATTCAGCGTTCTTTGATTACGATTCGGGACAGTTTGCGGGCTGGGATTGATCAGATTCACCGGGAGCATTACAAGAAAGCTCTGGACAACGGCAAACGGCTTAACACGGTGGTGATTGAATCTCTGGGCGCGATGGAGTCGATTACCGCGGGCATGGATATGGTGAGCGAAAAGGCGGCGTCTCAGATGCGGTCGGTGCAGTCCGCGTCTAATTCCGCGGCGGAGGTGTTTAATCAGGCTGATTCCTTTGTGGACGCCGTAGAGACGCAGACGGATCAGGTGGAGAAATCTTCGGCGGCGGTTGCGGAGATGGCGTCTCACATCGAGTCCATCCGAGGAGCGGTTGCAGGCGCGGGAAAAACCGCCGGCGCCTTGAGCAAATCTTCGGACTTGGGGCATAAGATGCTCCTCAAACTGACTGCGGAACTGAAGCGCATCGAGGAGCAGTCCGCGGCTCTGCAAAGCGCGAATAAAACCATTGCGGATATTGCGGCTCAAACGAATATCCTTGCGATGAATGCCGCCATCGAAGCCGCCCACGCCGGCGAATCCGGACGGGGTTTTGCGGTGGTCGCCGGCGGAATCCGCAAACTGGCTGAACTTTCCTCTAAGGAGTCCGATTCTATTTCCGGGGAGATAAAAAACATGGAGCAGGCGATCAAACAGATCGAGTCGGTTTCCGCCGAAACCCTTGGGGCGATGAATACGATTTTCACGGGAATCGAGGGCATAAGTTCATCCTTCGCCGCGGTGGGTCAGGCGGTTGCGAAACAAACCTCCGAAGGAAATCAGATGCTCGCCGCGCTGAAATCGCTCCAAACCATGAACGCAAAAGTCCGGGCGGGATCGAATGAATTTCATCAGCACAGCCGGCTGATCCGTCAGGAGATGGAGACCTTGCAACGCCTTTCCAAAGACGTAACCGAAAGCATCGAGGAAATGCGCCTTGCCGGAATCAGCGTAGCCTCTTTTCTGGAGTCCGCCAAAGAGCTTGCTCAGGAAGAGATGCTCTTGAAAGACGCCGCCGACTAGACAGCCGAAGCCTCTCTCGGTATACTGATCGAAAAAATGCGGAGTTTCAGCGTGACAAGAGGAATTGACGCTTCAGAGATAGCCAGAATCGCCGGGGTTTCCCGGGCGACGGTCAGCAGGGTAATCAACAATTACGCGTTCGTTAAGCCGGCAACGAGGGATCGGGTATTGCAGGTCATTGAACAATACGGCTACAGCCCGAATCTGTCGGCTCAGATTTTGGCGGGAAAGCCTTCAAATACCATAGGCTTATTCCTGAACATCCTGGATTACTCCAGTTCTAAAAGCCGTCTTGAAGATACGCATATTAACTTCATGACTGAACGGGTAATTCATACCGCCATGCGCCGAGGCTATTATGTGCTGGTCTACCAAGTCCGGGACATAGCCGACCCGGGAGAAAAGAAAAAAATAAGCGATATGTTCATCCAGTCCCGAATCGACGCCGGCGTATTTGTGGGCTTTCCGAATCAATGCGACCTGATTGAAGACCTCATCCGCCGAGGATGCATAGCCGGCGTGTTCGATCAGTACCTCGCAGGACGAACCGAACCGAACCGGATTGTCGTCAGAATCGATCATCACGGGGTTTCCGGCTTGGTGGATTACCTCGCGGGGCTGGGCTTTCGGAACATCATGTATATTGCCGCGGACATGAAAGGTCATACCGGCGTAGACGGGTTTCAGATTTTTGAAGACGCCCTGCGCCGAAACGGGCTTCCCGCCCGATCCGAATATCTGGTGCAGGCTGAAGCCCTTACCAAAACCCACGGAGAAGCGGCTTTTTCAGCCTTTATGAAACGGAATATCCCGCTCCCCGAATGTATTCTCTGCGGCAACGATATTGTAGCCCTTGGGGTCGTCGGCGCGCTCCGCCGGCACGGACTGAACGTACCCGAGGATATTTCGGTCGTCGGCTCAGACGACATTTTGGTAAGCCAATACTTTGATCCGCCCCTGACTACCATGCGGTACGATTTCGACTCCATGATGAAAACCCTCACCGCAAAGGTAATCGACTGCGTTGAAACGCCCTTTACTAGCCATATCGAGGAAGTCTATACCGGCGAAATCGTAGTCCGCTCTTCCTGCCGCAAAACCCCTTGATTAAGCCTTCTAACCGGCTCCGCACAGCGGCGTAAGCAAGCCGGATGTCCCGTCAGCTTGGACGTGCGCGTCCAGCGGGTCGGGACTTAGTAGTCCAGCGGGTCGGGACTTACGCGTCCGGCGGGTCGGGACTACTAAGTCCGAGGAGGCGGGAACCAAAGCCGGCGGGATAGAGCGGCTCTAACGCGTAGGGTAGAGACCCTCTAACGCGGCGGTTAGAGATCATCTAACGCGTAGGGTAGAGCGGCTCTGACGCGGCGGTTAGAGACCTTTTCTTGACCGCCTATCGCTGAGGGCGTATACTCGCTTTTAAGGAGAAATATATGCGGACTTTGGTTGCGCTG
>JAIRPH010000223.1 GCA_031257135.1 Spirochaetaceae bacterium | reverse complement strand
CCCCCCCCCCCCCCCCCCCCACGAGAGGACACCTATTTTCTTTACGCATATCTTTTTCCTTTTTTCCTTACGCCTGCCCGCCGGCTTGAACCTGCGGCGTTGAACCCGCTGGCGGGACCGAAAAAGTCTAGCCTAAGGGTAGCGCGCTTAAAGGTATGATACCGTATACCCCGCTTGGCGTCAAGAGGGAAAAAAGAGGATCGTCCGCCTGTCTTTATATTTCCGTTTTCAAGCCTGCAATGGATTGCTTTAAGGCTTTTATCAGTCCGCGGCCGCTGTACATCAGCACATTCGACTTGTACATACGGGCTGAAAACAACAGCAGTAACATATCGGTAATAATCAGCAAGCCTAATGACAGCAGAACTTCCCACAACGCCGCGCCGTTGCGGGCTAATCGGGCAGGCATGGTACATACCGACCATCCCGGAATATAGCTTATAAGGCGTACAACAATATACTTAGGTTCATTGTTAAACAAAAACGAACAGAAATAGCTGATTAAAGCAATATATATAACCGGCTGACTCGCCTGCGACGCTTCTTCTACTCTCGATACTAAGGAACCGCTTAAAGCCCCTAAAATCATATACAGCAACACATTAAACAGTACAATCGGCAAAGTAAATATAAATAACCCGCCGAATATATCTAAAAAGTTTATGCCTAAAAGATAGTTTACCCATTCAATGTTTTTTATATATGGATATAGACCGAGGGCGAGCAGGATATAAAATCCTACTTCGGTCAAGCAGACAAGCCCTATGCCGGTCAGCTTTGCGTAAAAATGAGTTTCCGCCTTGACGCTGGAAAGCATGATTTCCATAATACGGGTTCCTTTTTCAGATGCAATCTCCAGAGAAATGATAGCAACATATACGGTGATAAGCATAAACACTATCGCAATTAACAACATTACAACTATCCCCCGGGCCGCCGAGTAGTCAGGCGTCTCTTTACCGAAATCGTCATCTGAGAAATCGAGATGTATCGACTCAAACTCCGCCGGGGCGTTTAACAAGGCTATATCCGCAGGAGTCAGATTCAGGCTTCTCCCCGTCAATTCCCGCTGAATACTATTCAACGTTTCCCGAAGCGGCTCCATATTCATTACCGTCCATGCCGTATTCATATAAATCCTGCCGTACAGAACGCAGTTTTTCTGTTCAAGGGTCACATAAGCTCTAATGTCTTTTTCTTTTAGCAGTCGGCTTGCGGCAGAAGGCGACGGAGCGAGGAAACAGCGCAGTCCGTCAGATTGCGCTGTTTGAAACGCTGTGAACAGCGTCTCATCTTCGGTTACAACCGCTACTTCATCGGTACTCCCGACGGCAGTCTTTACGGCGATTTCCGCCGTCAGCCATACGCCTCCTATCATAAAAAGCGGCGCAAGACTCATAAGCGCAAATGAGACGCTTTTTACATACTTTCGATACACTTCTAAGGCGACAATCCAAAACTTACTCATGCTCGTTTCCCGCGTTCAATTTGAAGATTTCTTCTAACGCCGGCGGCTGTTGATTAAACATGGGAATATAGCCGTTCCGGGCGGCTTTTTCAAAGATACGCTTTCCCGCTTCAGGGTCGCTCAAGTCGATTTCCAGCGAGCCGTCCCTGCGGGACGCAATACTCTGCACGCCGCGGATTTCCGCAATCTCTTCCGTTGTCAGACCGCTTTCGAGAAAGAGCTTTGTCCGTCCGAAACGTTGACGGATTTCCTGGGACGTACCGTTAAGAACAGCTTTTCCGTCCCGAAGCATCACAACATAATCGCATATCTGTTCTACATTCTCCATGTTGTGACTTGAAAAGATAACGCATAGACCTTTCCGCTTCAAGTCTATAATGCTTTTTTTGAGCAGTTCTGTATTAATCGGATCAAGCCCGCTGAAAGGCTCGTCCAGAATAACCAACTGCGGCTCATGAATTAAGGCGGCAATCAGCTGAATCTTCTGCTGATTCCCTTTGGATAAGGTTTTGACCTTATCCGTTTTCTTACCCTTAACGTGAAACCGTTCCATCCACTCATCGACTTTCGGCGCAATATCCGCCTTTTTCCTGCCCCGCAACCGAGCGAAATAGATAAGCTGACGCTCTATGGTTTCTTTCGGATAGAGTCCCCGCTCTTCCGGCAGATAGCCGATCAGATTATACAGGCTTTCGTTTATCGGATTGCCGTTCCACGTAGCGTTTCCGCTGTCTGATTTCAGAAAATTAAGAATCAGGCGGAACGTCGTGGTTTTCCCCGCGCCGTTCCGCCCGATCAACCCCAGAATAGTACCATCGGGAATGGTAAAACTCACATCATCAACAGCAGTAAGACTGCCGAAGGTTTTGACTAAATGGTTTACTTCCAGCATAGCGTAACTATAAAACGGCGCGCGTTCCCGGGTTTATCTATTCAGATTCGAGTAACGCCTGAGCGTTGGTGGCGTAGAAAATATCGTCCCGCCCGCCAACTAAGCGGCAGAACTCCTCTAAAATATGCCATGTATGATCCGCTTCAAATTCGTAACTGTGTCCCCAGAGATAGAAAACCTGCGGTCTATCCGGCTTGATCGCCAGAAACTGTTCCGCTAAGGGCAGAAGATTCGGATCGTTGTGATGACACGTAGGCTGGTAAGACATCTTTTCTACCGGCTTCTGGGGAATCGCAAACCGGTGAGTATCGGCGACGCCTCTGGCATAGCGCAGTCTACAGCGCAGAGCAGTCTGTATTACCAGATCATTGTAGGTTCCAAAAGGATACGCCATGCCTACAACTTTGGTATTGAAAATCCGCTCAAGATTGAGCTTATCCTGTTCAAGCTCGTTTTGAATGGTTTCTTCGTCAAGCTGTTCAAGATGAGGGTGGGTAAGTCCGTGGACCGCTATTTCATGTCCAGCGTAAAGTTCGGGCAAATCCCGTACATTCATCCGGCGGACCACTAGGTCTCTCTTGCAGAACGGCGCGGTTTTACTTTGAATACCGCTGTTCAGATTGAAGGTCGCTTTTATTCCAAACCGGTTGATAATCTCTACCAGTTTCCGATCTTGTTCCACTCCGTCGTCATAACTGAGGGTAACGGCTTTCATTTTTCCGTCTGGAAACATACTGATACTCCTTATATACCAATTTCGGTTATATATTTCACTTTATCAAGAAATAATTTACAAAAAAACCGAAAAACTATTGCAGGCTTTTCAGCGATACTATTATATTTAAAATTATGCGTATTACCGTAATTATCGTCGCGGTTCTTTTGCTGACCCGTTGCGTTTCATTTGAAACCTATGTAGATAACAGCGCGGACACTTATGATGTCATACCGATAACCGTTGAAGACGGTTTCTGGTTTTTTAAAAACCGAACTATTTCAATACTGAATTATACCTTGACGCAGAAAAAGCAGGCATCTTATGAAACTGAATCAGCCCTTTACCGAAAACAGAAAGGAGGCGTCTATACGTTCCGCGGCAACGCCGAACCTGAGTACGCAGTCGAAATAATCGGAGAAGCAACCGGACTAAAACTAACGTCAAGCGTCATATATACGGATCGCCGCTATATGCGGTTTCAGAAAAAAGGCGGACTGCAATATGAAGTAACGATACCGCTTATGCGGAACGCGGAGCTTACGATATATTATGAATCTATCGGGAACGTAGTCTTCCGCAACTACCGCTCGAAAAATAAAAACGACTTAAACAGCGGATGGGAATTCGACGCCGGATTTACGGTACTCCTGAACGGCGATGAATACGGCATAATCGCATACTACAGACAACCCGCGGTATACCTCAGAAAAGGCTGGAATACAACGGCTTATGCGGATATATTGATGATGTTTATGTTAGCGGTATATGAAAATTATGAGCTTGCGAAGCAGTGGTAGCTCGTATGTCTCAAGCTCTTAGGATTCAGCCGACAGCTTCAACAGTAAAACTACATTGCTGTTCCGCATAAGCCTCGCTTTGAGAAACTTTTTTCCGTTTGTTAAGCCCTTGTTTGTTACCTTGTTTCCGGCTTATAATACTACTATGTACGATATTAAAGCCTTGTACGAGGCGGAAACCGTGCCTCAGGCGGCGGCATTGTTGCAGGAACATCCGCAGGCTCGGATCATAGCCGGCGGAACGGACGTGCTGATCCGCATCCGGGAAGGACGGCTCGCCGGTTGCGAGCTGGTGAGCATCCGAAAACTCGATGAACTGCGGGGAATCTCCTTAGACCCGGACGAGACCCTTCGGATAGGTCCTCTTACAAGCTTTTCCCGCATTACCAGAGACCCCCTGATTCAGCGGCATATCGCCGCGCTGTCCCACGCGGCCGATCAGGTAGGCGGTCCTCAAATCCGAAACGCCGGCACTATCGGCGGCAATATCTGCAACGGCGTTAGCTCCGCCGATACCGCCTCAACCCTCATGGCATGGGACGCAGTCCTCGAATATACCGGTCTTGAGGGCGTCCGCTCGGTGCCTATCGAAAAACACTACCGAGACGCCGGAAAAACCGCGCTAAACCATGACGAACTGCTTACGGCGATTCTCATACCTAAACAACGTTACGAAGGCTATTACGGTCATTACATAAAATACGCCCTGCGAAACGCGCTGGATATTGCAATACTGGGTTGTTCGGCGAACGTCCGGCTTTCGTCTCATACCATCGAAGATGTTCGAATATCCTTCGGCGTTGCAGGTCCCGTTCCGTTGCGGATTCGGGAAACCGAACATCTTCTCCGCGGGAAACCGGTAAATCAGGAAACCATAGCTATCGCAGGCGGCGCCTCTCGATCAGAAGTTAATCCCCGCTCAAGCTGGCGGGCAAGCCGGGAATTCCGGCTTCACCTAGCGGAAGAGCTTACCAAACGAGCTTTAAAACAGGCGATACTCAATGCAGGAGGTTCGTTATGATTCAATGGGCGTTAGTGCGCTGTGTGATAAACGGAAAGCCTACGGAAACAATGGTAGATGTACGGGCTTCTCTGGCGGATATGCTGAGAAAAGAATACCGCCTTACCAGCGTCAAAAAAGGCTGTGAAGCCGGAGAATGCGGAGCTTGTACGGTACTCATCGACGGCGAAAGCGTGAATTCCTGCATATACCTTGCGGTATGGGCTGACGGAAAAGAGATTCTCACCGCGGAAGGGCTTGCCGGACCTGCCGGCGAACTTTCGCCGGTACAGCAAGCCTTTGTTGACGAAGGAGCGATTCAATGCGGGTTTTGCACTCCCGGATTTCTGCTGACCGCGCATGAGCTTGTCCGCAGTCATCGCCGCTATACCGACGATGAACTGCGGAAACTCCTGTCAGGACATCTCTGCCGCTGTACCGGTTACGAGAATATCCTGAAAGCCGTCAAAACGGCGATAGCGCGCGCTCATCCTTCGCAGATTTAAGCGTTATGCCGACGTCTCTGCAAAGAAGATTTTGAACGCGTCCTGAAAGACGTATTGGAACAACTGGAGAAAAATGGCCGGTTCAATAACCTTAAAGAGTCTGAACATTTTAATTTGTATGCGGCGATTTTCGCGCGGCCGGCGTCAGAACTACCAATAATAAGAGAGCTTTTTTTCGCCCCAAGTGAATATGAGGGAAACCGCCCAATTCATAGTGAAGTAAAAAACTCCGGCTATAAAGATAGGCGTAGTGGAAAATTCTCTGGATGCGGCGTTTTGCGCGGCATGAAAGAGTTCCGCCACGCCTATGACTTGCGCCAGTGCGGTATCCTTCACGAGGGTAATCACCTCGTTGCCGGCGGACGGTAGGATTCGCTTGACAACTTGAGGCAGTACGATACGTCCGAAGGTCTGCGGACGGGTAAAGCCCAGTACCTTCGCGGCTTCATACTGTCCTTTGGGAATAGATTCGATGCCGCCTCGGTAAATTTCCGCAAAATAAGCCGCGTAATTCAGGGAAAAGGCAATGATAACCGCGGTAAACCGGTTGTAAGACAGGATAGACTTGACCCCTCGCCAAAACCCCGGGGACGCGATCATGCCGGCGAAGGAATCGTTGAGAAATTGATAGAAATACTTAGGGGCGAAATAAATAAAAATAAGCTGTAAAATAAGCGGAGTTCCCCGCATGATCAGCAGATATACGGTAACTGTCCCGCGGAGGACTCTATTTTTCGACATTCGTCCGAAGGCTATCGGCAACGCTAGGGGCAGGGAAAATAGCAGGGTGAGGAAAAATACCTCCAGAGATACCCCTGCGCCCTGGAGCATAACGCCGATCATCCGCTATTTCCCGATAATGGAAATATCCGCGCCCATCCATTGAACGGCGATGGCGGCGACGGTACCGTCTTTCGCCATGTCCAAGAGGGTAGCCCAAACTTTTTCGGCTAGAGCCTTATCGGTTTTGCGGAAGCCTATGCCGAATTCTTCTTCTCCCAGAGTTTCCGCCAGCATACGGAAGGGTTTGCCTGAGCGGTTGATATTATCGTTGGCGACCACTAGGTCGATAACCACCGCGTCGATGCCGCCGATGTCCAAGTCCATCAGGGCGGTGAGAAAATCCTTATACTCGACTACGTCTTTCAGGCTCGACTTAAACTGAGAAGCCCGGTCAATGGCGTCAACCGAGGAAGACCCCGCCTGAGTTCCTATTGTCTTTCCCGCAAGGTCTGCAAGGCTCTGAACCGAAGAGTCCGCCTTCACTACGATTACCTGAGCGTTTCTGAGGTACGGCGGCGAATAGAGAATATTCTGCTTCCGTTCCTCGGTGATGGTGAATCCGTTCCAGATACAGTCGATTTCTCCGGTATTCAGTTCCTGCTCTTTGGCGTTCCAGTCGATAGGCTGAGGGACCAGCTCAATTCCCAGCCGACGGGCTACTTCCTTAGCCAAATCAATATCGTATCCTACGATTTCGTTGGCTTCGTTGCGGAACCCCATAGGCGGGAACGAATCGTCCAATCCCAGGACCAATTTTTTCTTGGCGCGCACAGCCTCCCATGAGTTGTCGGCTGACGCTGAAGCCGACGGATTGGACTTGGGGGCATCCTTCTTGGCGGCGGCCCATAGACCGTTCAGGGCGACGAGCGCGCAGAACCCTACTATCATCAATCGTTTCATCTTGTTTCCTCCTCGATTTCAGGATTGTCTTTTTTACGGGCTTCTCTAGGGACGCCCGTTTTTGCAGTGTATCACATTCGGCGATGAATGACTATCCCTGTCTGACGTGAAGCGGAATCGAGTAGACTTCTTTATTGTCAACATATAAAATGAAATTAACTACTCCGCTCCGTTTAAACCGGAGATTGGAAATAGTAAAAACCAGATGAGATACCGCAGTAGCGTTGCCCGCTCCTTTAACGTCTACATTGCCGCTGATGGCATCCATACTCATTTCTCCATTGAGGTCTCTCGTTTCAATCCTAAAGGTATGCAGGGAAAACTCCCAAATGTCAAAACGAATCCTTATAACTACCGAAAGCTGGGGGTGAATACAGGGAAAATTGCGGGAAATAATCGTGTCAAAGGTCCCCACAATGGTCAATTTCCCCCCGTTTTCTTGAGCGTAGTCACAAAATGTAAATAATTCTATTCTCATACATCGGTATAGTTACCATGATAATCTAAAATCTAAAACAAAGCAATCCGAGGTTTAATATATCCGGCGGCGGTTTTGCTTGTCAACAATAGACCGGCGACGCCCTTGCGGATTTTTTTACGAGTTATCCACAAGTTATCCACAATGAAGGAAAGAACTATTTCGTTACGCTATAAC
>JAIRPH010000193.1 GCA_031257135.1 Spirochaetaceae bacterium | reverse complement strand
ACTATGGGACCCGGTATTTGGGTCTCGATCAAAGACGAGGAGTAAGCTATGCCAATCGTGGCGAAAAAAATACAGGATGTTAAAGCCGCTTCAATAGAGGCGCTGAAATACGCCTTCGGGGATTCAAAAGATTTTATCTTTACTAATTACCGCGGGCTGACGGTAGAGCAGATCACGGCGTTGCGGAAACAGCTTCGCGCCAAAGAAGCGGTATTCAAGGTGGTGAAGAATAATTTCGCCCGAATAGCTTTTGAACAGCTTTCCGCGCCGGATATGTCCGGGTATTTGACGGGTCCCACCGCGGTAGCCATCGCCCCGAAAGACGCAAACGAAGTGGCGAAACTGCTCTTCGATTACCTCAAAGAAGTTCCCGCCTTGCAGATAAAAGGCGCGCTCATCGGCGATACGGTCTACAATTCCGCGCAAACCGAAGCCTTTTCCAAACTGCCGGGCAAGCTGGAGCTTATCGCAATGCTCATGTCCGTTCTGAACGCCCCTGCCCGAAATCTGGTTGGAGACCTCAACGATATCAATGCGCGGCTGGTCCGTACCATCAAAGCCGTCGGCGATAAAAAAGCGGAAAACGCCTAGCATTACGGAAAAAGAAAACCTTCAGGCTTCGGGAAACTGCTGTTCCTGTCGGTTTTTAGATATGCGGTCCCGTATGGGATCGCTCATTTTACTTAGGAGAAGATAATATGGCAGTTCTTTCTAATGAAGAGATTATTGAAGCGCTGAAACAAAAGACGGTTCTGGAGATTTCCGAGCTGGTCAAGGCGTTGGAAGAGACCTTCGGGGTGTCCGCGGCGGCGCCGGTAGCGGTAGCGGTTGGTCCGGGCGTCGGCGGAAGCGCGCCCGCGGAAGCGGCGGAAGAAAAGACCGAGTTTACCGTTGTCCTCAAAGCCTTTGACGACGCTAAGAAGATCGCGGTTATCAAGGAAGTCCGGGCAGTTACCGGTTTAGGGCTTAAAGAAGCTAAAGACCTTGTTGAAGGCGCGCCGAAGCCCTTGAAGGAAAATATTTCCAAAGAAGAAGCCGCGAAAATTAAGGATCAGGTCACTGCCGCCGGCGGTACTGTTGAAATCCAGTAAACTCATCAGCACACATTTTTCTCAAAGAAAAGCCGCAGAGGGCTTCAGGAGTTATTTCCTAAGCCTTCTTGTGATTTTGAACCGCTATTAGGGGGAATCAATGGTAACAGAAGGATCGGTTACTAAACGGAAGTATATCGGAAAAGATATTAAGGATGTTATGGATCTTCCTGATCTTATTGATATTCAGCTTTGTTCGTATGAACGTTTCCTGCAACGGGAACGGTTGCGGAACCATGAAGTCCCGGAGATGCAGGGGCTTCAGGAAGCTTTTGCCACAACCTTTCCTATTGAAAGTCCTAATGGAGATATGGTTCTGGAATATGAGTATTACGGCTTGGACGAAGAGAACATCAAATTCTCTGAACAGGACTGCAAGCAGAAAGGTTTGACCTATTCGGTGCCGCTCAAGGCGCGGGTGAATCTGATCTTTCAGCAAACCGGCGAAATCCGCCAGAAAGATATATATATGGGAGACATTCCCATTATGACCGAGCGGGTGACCTTCATTATAAACGGCGCGGAACGGGTAGTGGTGTCCCAAATTCACCGGTCTCCGGGGGTGATTTTCAACCACGAGAAAGGCGTTTACTCCTCCCGGATCATTCCCTACCGCGGTTCATGGCTGGAATTTGAAATCGACCAGAAAAAAGAGCTGATTTACGCCAAAATCGACCGGAAAAAGCGGATTTTAGGAACGATTTTCCTCCGGGCTTTGGGCTATGAGAGCAGGGAAAAGATTATCCGAGCGTTCTACAAGATCGATACTCTGGACGTCGTTGACGACCGAGAGACCCGGGAACGGTTTTCCGGCAGGATCCTTGCTACTGCGGTATGGATTACCTCCGCCGAAGGCGGAGAAGGACGGAAAAAACTCTGCCGGGCGGGAGAACGGCTTCACCCGCATAACGTAGACGAACTGCTTCTGAACGGCGTCAAAACCGTGGAAGTCATCAATTTTGAAGACCCGGAATCCCTCAATTCGCCGATGCTTCTCAACTGTTTTGAACGGGAAGAGATCAAATTCCTCAAAGAAGACCCGGAACAAGACGAACCTTCCCGAGAAGACGCCTTGTCTGCGGTGTATTCGGTACTCATGCCGGGAGAATCCATCACCGTAGACGCCGCGGAAAAAGACCTTTCGGGGATGTTTTTCGCTTCCCGGCGTTATGATCTGGGCAAAGTGGGACGGTACAAACTCAACAAGAAGCTCGATTTCAAGCCTCCCCTCGAAGATTTTACCCTGACCAGACAGGATATCATCGCCACCATGAAGTTCCTCATCAAGGTATATGTGAGAGATGAGACCGCTGACGATGTAGACCATCTGGGAAACCGGCGGGTTCGGTCTGTAGGAGAGCTTATGACTAACGCTCTGAAAACCGCGTTCACCCGCATGGAACGCATCGCCAAAGAGCGGATGAGCCTCAAAGAGACGGATACGATTAAACCGCAGGATTTAATCTCGATTAAGCCTGTGGTGGCGGCGATTAAGGAATTTTTCGGGTCAAGCCAGCTCTCGCAATTCATGGATCAGGTGAACCCTCTCGCCGAACTGACCCACAAGCGGCGACTCAACGCCCTGGGTCCCGGCGGGCTTTCCCGGGACCGGGCTGGTTTCGAGGTCAGAGACGTGCATTACACCCATTACGGACGGATGTGTCCCATCGAAACCCCTGAAGGTCCGAACATCGGGCTTATCGTATCTCTGGCGAATTACACCCGAGTAAACGAATACGGCTTTCTCGAAACGCCTTACCGCAGGGTCAGCGGGAAAGCCGCTACCGGCGACATTGAGTATCTTTCCGCAATAGACGAGGATCGATACTATATCGCCCAAGCCTCGGCGAAGCTGAACATCGACGGCTCATTTGCGGACGATCAAGTTTCCTGCCGCCGGCAGGGGGATTATACCACCAAAAGCCCGGACGAGATTCACTACATGGACGTATCTCCCAAGCAGATCATCTCAGTTTCCGCGTCTCTGATTCCCTTCTTGGAACATGACGACGCAAACCGGGCGTTAATGGGTTCCAATATGCAGAGGCAGGCGGTGCCGCTGGTATTTCCGGAGGCGCCCCGTGTCGGGACCGGCATGGAAGCCAAATGCGCCTACGATTCAGGGGTTCTCGTCAAGTCTCGGCGGTCCGGTACGGTAGCCCGGGTTACATCCTCGGAAATTCTGATCAAGCCTGACGATGAATCCGGCAAACCGCCTATCGGAGGAGTAATAAACGCTGACGGCTTTGACGTATATCGGCTGGTGAAATATCAGCGCACTAATCAAGACACGTGCTACAATCAGCGTCCCTTGGTGTCAGTAGGCGAACGCATCGTTACCGGTCAGGTTATTGCCGACGGTCCTGCAACTAACAAGGGAGAGCTTGCTTTGGGACGGAACGTGCTGGTAGGTTTCATGCCCTGGAACGGCTACAACTACGAAGACTCGATTCTCATCTCGCAGAGGGTGGTCAAGGAAGATATGTTTACTTCCATCCATATAAAGGAATTCTTTACCGAAGTCCGGGAAACTAAGCTGGGACCTGAAAAGATAACAAGAGATATTCCCAACACCTCTGAAAAAAGTCTGGATAACCTTGACGCTGAAGGGATCATCCGGGTAGGCGCGAATGTCCGGGCTGGGGATATTCTCGTGGGTAAGGTAACGCCTAAAAGCGAAACGGAGACCACCCCAGAATTCAAACTCCTGAACTCGATTTTCGGCGAAAAGGCGAAGGAAGTCCGGGATTCGTCCCTTCGGGTGCCGCACGGCATCGACGGGACCATCATTGATATTCAGCGGCTCAAGCGCACCGCAGGGGACGATCTGAATCCGGGAGTCGATGAGGTAGTGAAAGTCCTAATCGCTACCAAGCGTAAACTCCGGGAAGGGGATAAGATGGCGGGGCGTCACGGGAACAAGGGCGTAGTCGCCCGAATCCTGCCGGAAGAGGATATGCCCTACATGGAAGACGGCACGCCCCTCGATCTCTGCCTTACGCCCCTGGGAGTTCCGTCTCGTATGAACATCGGACAGCTCCTCGAAACCGAATTAGGCTGGGCGGCGTCTACTCTTGGGGAGTGGTTTTCCTCGCCAGTGTTCCAGTCGCCTTCGGCTGAACAAATCGAGAAAAAGCTCAAAGAGGCGGGACTGCCGGTTACGTCTAAGACTTATTTGAAGGACGGCCGCACCGGCGAAACCTTTGTGAATCCTATTTTCTGCGGAGTGATTTACTTCCTCAAACTGCACCATCTGGTAGACGATAAGATGCACGCCCGCTCGACCGGTCCTTATTCGCTGGTGACCCAACAGCCTTTGGGCGGAAAGGCTCAGTTCGGCGGACAGCGGCTCGGGGAAATGGAGGTCTGGGCGTTGGAAGCCTACGGCGCGGCGAACACGTTGCAGGAATTGCTGACGATTAAGTCAGACGATATGACCGGACGCTCTAAGATTTACGAAGCTATTGTGAAAGGAGAACCCTCTACTACCGCGGGGATTCCAGAATCCTTTAACGTACTGGTTCAGGAACTGCGAGGGCTGGCATTGGATTTGACGATTTACGACGCCAAAGGCAAACAGATACCCCTCACCGAGCGTGACGACGAGCTTATCGCCAAAGCCGGTTCCAATTTCTAAGGGCTTATTGGTATATACTGATAATGCCGCGCCCACGCGGGCGCGTGGGTTGAAGAAAAAAAGAAAAAAAAAGAAACAGGAGTACACAATGCGGGATATACAGGATTTCGATTCTATTATGATCCGTTTGGCTTCTCCCGATATGATTCGGGCATGGTCTTACGGGGAGGTTAAGAAGCCGGAAACTATCAATTACCGGACCCTCCGTCCTGAAAAAGACGGCTTGTTCTGTGAACGGATCTTCGGAACCACGAAAGAATGGGAATGTTACTGCGGTAAATTCAAGTCCATCCGGTATAAGGGGGTTATCTGCGACCGGTGCGGCGTTGAAGTGACCCATTTCAAGGTGCGCCGGGAGCGGATGGGGCATATCGAGCTTGCCGCGCCGGTTTCTCATATCTGGTACTACCGGTCGGTGCCGAGCCGGATGGGACTGCTTCTGGATATGCCTATGGCCGCGCTTCGGTCGGTGCTGTACTACGAGAAATATGTGGTTATGGACCCGGGCGATACAGACCTGAAAAAAATGCAACTCCTTACCGAAGAGGATTATTACGAGGCTCAGGAACGCTACGGCGGCGGGTTTACCGCAGGCATGGGCGCGGAAGCGGTTCGGGTACTTCTTGAAAACCTCGATTTGGATCAGATGGCTGTGGAACTGCGGGCGAAGATGATCGAAAAAGGCTCAAAAAGCGATAAGCGGCTTTTAAAACGCATCGAAATCGTTGAAAATTTCCGCAATTCCAACAATAGACCTGAATGGATGATCCTTGACGTGGTACCGGTAATCCCGCCGGAACTGCGTCCTATGGTACAGCTTGACGGCGGACGCTTTGCTACGTCGGATTTAAACGACCTCTACCGCCGGGTGATTAATCGGAACAACCGGCTGAAGCGGCTTCAGGCTCTTAATGCGCCGGATATTATCATCCGTAATGAAAAGCGGATGCTCCAAGAAGCCGTAGACGCGCTCTTCGACAATTCCAAAAAGAAGCGGGTTGTAAAAGGCGCGTCCAACCGCCCGCTAAAATCCATCAGCGATATGCTCAAAGGCAAGCAGGGGCGGTTTCGTCAAAATCTGCTGGGAAAGCGGGTTGACTACTCAGGACGCTCGGTAATCACGGTAGGACCGGAACTCAAGATATGGCAGTGCGGGCTTCCCACTAAGATGGCGCTGGAGCTGTTCAAGCCTTTTATTATGAAGAAACTCGTCGATAAAGACGTGGTATACAACATCAAAAAAGCCAAGATTCTGGTGGAACAGGAAACTCCGGAGGTGTTCGCTATTCTCGACGAAGTGGTGAAAGAACATCCGGTTCTTTTGAACCGCGCTCCTACTCTGCACCGCTTGGGAATTCAGGCTTTCGAGCCGGTTCTGGTGGAAGGCAAGTCGATTAAGCTCAATCCTCTGGTCTGTCACGCCTTCAACGCTGACTTCGACGGGGATCAGATGGCGGTTCATGTGCCGCTCACTCAAGCCGCTCAGATGGAGTGCTGGACCCTGATGCTCTCCGCCCGAAACCTCCTCAATCCCGCCAACGGGAAGACTATCGTGTTCCCTTCTCAAGATATGGTGCTGGGCATCAACTTTCTGACCCGAATCAAACCCAACGCAAACCGTCCGGGTCTCAAGAAATCCGGGGATAAACTGCCGATATTTTCTTCCTTAGAAGAAGTGCTTATGGCGGTGGAAGCCAAATCTCTGGATTGGGAAGCCGAGATTCGTTCTCGCCCTCATAAATCTCCGGTGTGGGACAAAGCCGGTCACGTGATGCCTCTGGAGGCGGATAGGCTCATCAAAACCTCGGCGGGACGGCTTGTATTTAACGAGGAGCTTCCCCCGGAGATTCCGTTTATTAACTACGAACTGAAGGATAAGGAACTCAAGGGGCTTATCGAAAATGTCTTTGCCGAAAAAGGCTCTTGGATTACCGTCAAGATGCTGGACGCCATCAAGACCATCGGCTATAAGTACGCTACTATTTTCGGCGCGACCATCGGCGTGGACGACATCGTAGTTCCCAAAGAGAAAGGCGAGATGATCGGCAAGGCGAACAAGGAAGTTGATTCTATTTTGAATCAGCACCGCTTGGGGCATATCACCCAAGACGAGCGGTACAATCGGGTTATTGAGGTGTGGAACAAAACCAACGAAGACCTGACCAATATCATGATGAAAACCCTTGAAGCGGATCGGGACGGTTTCAACTCGATCTACATGATGGCGAACTCCGGCGCGCGGGGAAGCAAGAACCAAATCCGCCAGCTTGCGGGGATGCGGGGGCTTATGGCGAAGCCGTCCGGGGACATTATCGAACTGCCTATCCGGTCGAACTTCAAAGAGGGCTTATCGGTAATCGAGTTCTTCATTTCTACCAACGGCGCGCGGAAGGGGCTTGCGGACACCGCGCTGAAAACCGCCGAAGCGGGCTATCTGACGCGCCGCTTGGTGGACATCGCGCAGGACGTGGTGGTAAATGAAGACGATTGCGGCACCATCAACGGGATTTCCTATTCGGCAATCAAAAACGGCGAGGAAATCACGGAAACCCTGAGCGAGCGCATCGTCGGGCGGTACACTCTGGAACGGGTTCGGCATCCGATTACGCGGGACCTTATCATCGACGTAAACGAGGAGATTACCGAAAGTATCGCCAAAACCATCGAAGCCGCCGGGATTGAGTCCGTGCGGATTCGGACGGTCTTAACCTGCGAAGCCAAGTACGGGGTATGCCGCCGCTGTTATGGACGGAACCTTGCTTCCAACCGGTCTGTGGATATTGGCGAGGCGGTAGGAACCATTGCGGCTCAGTCCATAGGTCAGCCCGGAACTCAGCTTACTATGCGGACCTTTCACATCGGCGGCGCGGCGACCAAAGCAAGCGCGGAAGACAAGATTCGCTTGAAGTATCCGGTATACATCCGGGACGTGGCGGGCGTCCATGTGGAAATGGACGACGGTCATTGGCTTTTCACTCGGAAAGGCTACATCATAGTCAACAAGGTTATGAAAGAGTTTAAGCTGGGACCGGGCGATGAACTCTTAGTGGAAGATGGAAAGCACATCGTCAAGGGAGAACCGGTTATCAAGCGGGAAGGCGCGGAAATCCTCTCCCCGGAAATCGCCTACGCGCTGATCCGCAACGGCTTTCTGTATCTGATCGGTCAGGACCAGAAGATCGAGATTCGGAACGGTTCCGATTTTGCGGTAAAGAAAGGCGATGTGGTGCCTGCGGACAAGTCCATTGCTTCATTCGATCCCTTTTCAGACCTTATCATTGCGGAACAGTCCGGGGTTGTGAAGTATGAAGACATCCTGCCGGATGCGACGCTGGAAGAAAAAATCGACGGAGAAACCGGAACCGTGGAAAAATGGATCGTCGAATCCCGTGTGGAAAGCAAACAGCCTCGGATATTCCTCATTGACGATGACGGCAAAGAGCTGACATCCTATTTCCTTCCGGCCGGGGCGATTCTTCAGGTCAACGAAGGAGAGCGCATCGCCGCAGGTCATACCATTGCTAAAATCGTTGGAGAGTCCGCCAAAGCCTCGGACATTACCTCCGGTCTTCCTCGCGTAAGCGAGCTGTTTGAAGCCCGGAAGCCCAAAAGCCCGGCGGTATTGGCGCAAGTTGCGGGAACGGTGTATTTCAAAGGCATCGCCAAGGGCAAACGGGTGGTTACGATTCAAGACGCCTTCGGCAAGGAGTATAAGCACCTTATCCCGACGACCAAGCGGCTTCTGGTTCGGGACGGAGACACCGTAGAAGCCGGGGAAAGCCTCTGCGTGGGAAGCGTCAATCCTCATGACGTGTTGTACATCATGGGAGAGAGCCATCTCCAGCGGTATCTTATGGACGAAATCCAGAAAGTCTACCGCCTCCAAGGGGTATTCATCAACGACAAGCATATCGGCGTTATCATCCGCCAGATGATGCGGAAAGTGGAAGTCGTAGCCGTAGGGGATACGAAGTTCATCTTCGGTCAGATGGTGGACAAATATCGCTTCCACGAGGAGAATAACCGGGTTATCGACGAAGGCGGTCAGCCTGCGGTGGCGCGTCCCATCTTTCAGGGCATTACCAAAGCGTCCCTCAACATCGACTCCTTCCTGTCCGCGGCGAGTTTCCAAGAAACGACGCGGGTTCTCACCAACGCGGCGATTGCAGGAACTACCGACTATCTTCGAGGTCTCAAGGAAAACATCATTATCGGGCATCCCATACCTGCGGGTACCGGCATGAAGCGGTATCGCGGGGTCAAGCTCTTCGACGAGGACAATAAAGACTTGGACATGGAGATGCAGGAGATTTTGGAACGCCGCAAGCTGGAAAAAGTTACCGAACAGGAAGAAGAAGACTTCATGTCCGAAGACCCAGAAGATTAGCAACGAACCCTAGAAAGAGTCCTAGCCGGACTCTTTTTTCTCAATCGACAGCCTCTTGTTTCAATTCCTGAAATAAGGTAAACTTACCATTAGAATCAGCCGAAATAAAGATAGGTTCTCCCTGTAGATGGTTCCTCACATCGAGCGGGTTATATTAATGGAAAGGAGGTCGGGTACATACTCGGCGGCGTTTCAGCTAAAAAAGCCGTATTGAGTTTTCCCCCCGTGACTTTTATGAAAATGGTAAGGACATATCCTATTCAATCCGTGGTTTTTTTAGCCTTAGGGATAATCTTCAGCTTCCCGCCGGTTCTTCACGCTCAGGTTAACCAATCGGAGCTAAACAAAGGACAAGGAGGGCAAATCGAATTTCAAAGTTATACCGGTCAGACCCCGTCGGCGCAGGTGAATACCAGAGATCAGATTCGGAATATCGGCTATCCTCTGGGGACCGCAATTAGAGGAGGCGCGCCCCGAAGCGGCGCAAACAACCGGTATTATGTAATTCACGCCCAAAGTAATACTCCGGAAGGAGATAAAATCGACGCCGATATTATCGGTCTCGGACCGGGGGCGGGAGTCGATCACATCAGGAACCTCAGGCTCATTATTCAGGGCTATCTCGAAGGGGCGTATAATTATTCCACCGCCGACGCCGCGCTCTTAGCGGAATATATTACCATTTACAACGCGGTATTCCGAGGAAACCGGAATTATTTCAACGGCGTATACAAGACCGTCGTTATGCAGTACCTTACTCCCGCGGCAAACATAGGGCTTTCCACCCGGTATACCGAGTGGCCCGGGAGAACGCTGATTGTTATCCCCTTGGGCAACAGTACCGCCGGTTCTCTCAGCGCGATAGATACCTCGTCCCTGAGCGATCCCTCAGTTATTGATGAAATGCGGCGAACCGATGAAGATGAAGGGACCGGACGCCGCACCGCAATGGCTGACTTGAAGGATCGGGAAGCCGACGAAGCGGAGGAAGCGGCTCGCCGACGGCGTCAGGCTATTGCCGAAGAAGAAGCGAAAATCGCGGCGGAACGAGCCGCGCTTATTGCGGAACGAGACCGGATGAGCCGAGCCGAAGCGGAACGCAGAGCGAGGGAATTGGCGGAGCGGGAAGCGGCTTTAGCGCGAGAGCGGGAAGCGGCGCAACAAGCGGAAGATTTCGCGAGACAGAAACGAGGCGAAGCCGACCAAGATCGCCTAGCTATGGCGGGAGAAGACCAGTCAAGCGGCTCTGACGGCTCAGGAGACGGGCAAGACGACTCAGGCTCCGGGGACGGCTCGGATGGGAGCGGCGGCGGTACCGACGGTTCCGGCGATGGCTCTGACTCCGGGCAAGACGGCGGCGATGGTTCTGACGGCTCCGGGGACGGCTCTGACGGCTCTGACGGCAGTCAAACCGCCGAAGACGCGACGGATTGGTCAAACTGGTCCGCTGACGGCGACGGCAGTCAAACGGGGCAAGGCTCCAGCCAGAGCGGTCAAACTCAGCAAGCCGGTTCCGACGGCAGTCAAGCATCGGGACAAGAGTCTGTTGCCGCCGCCGACAGCGCGCAAACCGGACAAGAGGATGGGTCAGATAAAGATTCGTCCGGAGACGACCAGTCTCAAGACGCTCAATCAGCGGACGATCAGTCTCAGAAAACCGCGGCTGAAAACGCTCAGTCCGCCGGAGACGATGAAAAAGGCGGCATTGTGGTGCGTCAGGACGGTACGTCAAAGGGAGTTATCGCGATGGTCATAGCAAGCCGGAACTCGCCGTTAGGGTATATCGTAAAAGTTGACGCCAATACCGGGGCGGAAATACAGCGGTCCGCTTTCAGCAATATCAACATCCGAACCGTGACCATGATTAATGACAAAACCCTTGTCGCATTGGCCCGGGAAACCGCAGGCGGAACCATACATCTGGTAGAGGTCAACACGGATACTCTGCAAATAACGAAACAAAGCGATGAAGATATGGACGGTAACAGCCAGCTTTGGATAAAAGGCGCGAACTACTATACAATCCTTTCATCCGGAGGCAATCTGTACGTCGGACGGTTCGGCGCGGATTTGACTTTGCAGGCGCAATCTTCGATTTCGATTCATCCCTATGCCGGAATCAATTTCCAAGCGGATATGCTGATCCTCACCCAGCGGGATGACGGGCGCGTCTTACTGCTTGACCCCATGACGCTGACGGAAAAACAGTAAGCGAGTAATAATTACCCAGTCACAGTCTCGATAGCTGAGTAAAAAATTCCCGCAAAACCCGCAGAAACCTATGATTTCTGCGGGTTTTTTATTGGCATGATAATTGCATATTATTCAGCAAGGAGTTTTTTAATAATGAAAATTACCAATCGTTGCAAAATTATGTTTGATCTTATCATGCTGATTCTGCTGGTTCTGGTATACTGCGCTTATCCTACGGGCATGGTTTTCCACGAATATGCAGGATTAGCGGTATACTTGCTGTTTATCCTGCATCTTGCATACAACCGCGCATGGATTATAAACGCCGGCAAGAGACTTTTTGATAAATCTCTGGGGATACGCCTGAAATGCAGGTATGCGACGGCTATACTGCTGTTGATCGGTTTTATGCTGGTCGGTTTAAGCGGCGTTATGATCTCCCGGGAGGTATTCAAATTAGGGATTATGCCGGTTTGGAGACCTATGCACTCGATAGCCTCCGCGGTGACGGCGATTCTGCTCGGACTGCATATCGGCTTACATGGGACCATGATTGTCAATACCGTCAAATCCCGGACCAAAGGGGCTTTTCCAATTGTTGTACTTTTCAGTATTGTTATTGTTGCCGCGTCGCTTATACTCAGCATATACGGGATAATCCTTTCAAAAAGCGCAAATCAGGCAGTCCCACAACAGTATACAACCGCGGCGAATCTCTTTGAACGAAGCCTCAGTCTGCTGAAGGGTCCGCCGGAGTATGTGAGAAACCGGCAACAATCCGCTCCCGGCGGAGAAGGTCAGGTAAGAAACCGTCCCGCTCAACCGCAATTTAACGGCTTTGTACTGGCGGTAGACTTTGCAAGCTATTTGGTTTTTATCGCGGTATGCGGGGCGGTCAGTTACGGCGCAACCCGAAAGAAACCGCCCCGAGAGAAGCGGTTTCTCCCGCGCCGTTCTTAGTCCCGTTCTTCCAGTTCGGTAATTTTTTGGAGCAGGAAGGCTTCATCTTCTTCGCTGAGGAGATCGCCGTTGATGAGCTGGAGGGCAATACGGAACTGCTTGTTCGGTTCAGCGTACTGCATGATCTGTTCAATCCGTTCTCCCACATGGATGGCGAAATCTTTGTCAACCGGATCAACCGCCGTGTTGCGCTGATCGCAGACCAGCCCAAGCGAAAGAAGCGCCGAGGCTTGATTATTGGCGTTCAAGGTATAGGATTCCAAGAAATCAAGGATGCTGATCGCCACTTTTTGCAGATTAAGGGAAGTTTGAGCCTTGCCGTTGCGCTGTAAGGCAACGCCGATCCCCCAGATGCTTGCGCCGGAGGTAGTTTCCTGCATCTGCTTAAAAATCCATGCCGTTTCGGTTTGCGAAACCGCATGGGCGTATATCAGAGCTTCTTCATACCGCTTATCTTTATTGTGGTATGAAAGGAGGGCGGCTTTCTGCTCCGCATTGCCCAGAAGTCCGATATTGCGGATGGCTTCATTGATGGTAGCCACCCGCTCGCCGGTTACGCCGATGATGGCGTGCTTGATCACCGAAACAATATCGATGCAACAGTTTGTCAGCGTCTCTTGCTGTTTGGCATCCCAATGGACAGCAAGTTTCCGCCCCAGCACGAGGAGCCGCTGAATGAAAAATTCGTCCCGTCTCTGTTGTTGCATTTGTTTCCGTAGTTCTATAATGATAGGGACCGCAAAGTCCCCGGGATTTCCGCAATGGGAAATGGTATTGATGCATATTTTGATAGTTTTATTCGTATTTTTATTGCTTCCTTTATTAAAATTTTTCCGCCGTTGGGTACATAAATCGGAGAGCCGGGAAATTTCATTTTTCGGGACCAGCGCAGTCCCCTGTTTCGGTATCAGGGGCGAGCGGGCGGCGGTACTTCCGCTTTTATCTATGTAGATAATCGTAGACCCTTTTTCCCGATCCGTATGCGCTTCAAAGGAAAGTATCTTATTCCGGCTTAAACTGAACCGGATGGCTACCGCCGACTGGTCCTGATAAGACCGCTCAAACGATATTTCTCCCGAAGCTATTGTAACAAACGTATCTTTTCCTTCTTTTTTCCGAATGGGAATCTTGATTTTCGTCTGTCCCGGAGCGATAGAAAACCCGACTTTGCGATCCGACGTAAAAGGCAGGTCCGTACCCGCGTCTACGAGCATCTCGTGATTGCCTCCGCTCATTCCGAGATACAAGGCGTCATTCAGTATGGTTTTTCTTAGCTGAATACCCTGTATAGCCTGAACGGTTTGAGGGCTTGCAACCGTAATGGTCTGCGTATTTTGGGGATTTACCGGCAGAGCGGCGTCGGTTTCGCCGTACTTATGCAGATAATAGTGATATACCGTCGCGCCCCGGGCGACCGCCTGATCGGGATCAAGCGCGAGAATGGGCTTAAACCCGAAAAATTGTTCAAGCCGCTCCTGTATGAGATACAGTTTTGACATACCGCCGTTTAATACCACCGCGTCTACGGTAACTTCCGGGGTTTTCAGCTTTTTCGCCGCTTTTTGCAGTACGTCTAAAATGGGATAGACGATGCTCTTTACCGAATCATCATCCTGTATTGCTTCAAGCCGTTTATAGTCCTCATACCGCAACCCATGTCCCAGCAGAGGAGCGATGATCTGCTCGAATTCCGCTTTGGTGAATTCGTCGTCATAGGCGTATCCGTTGTGCATACGTCCGCCGGTGGAACTCACAATATCGTCGGTCCCCCATGTATCTTCCTGCGTGTTGGAAACTTGCTCGTTGATGTCGATTTTCATGTTTTCCGCATAGACAATCAACTGCGCGATAACCTCATCTTTACCGAAGTCGATTTTCTGCACGATTTCCTGGGTGTTCCGGTATTGTCTGCGGTATCGTTCAAACATAGCCTGAGCTATGAGTAAATCGAAATCGTCGCCTCCAAGCCGGGTATAGCGGTTTGTGGCGATTTCGTCCATTTGCATCAGCTCTTTGTTTTTTTCGTTCCGGCTTATTTCGTGGAGGGTAATATCCAGCGTCCCGCCGCCGATGTCAAAGACCATCACCTTCTGCTTCTTCGCGGTGTCCAGAATATGCGCGGGAATTTCTCCTTTCTGGATTTGATTCAGCAGATCGTACATCACCGCGTTTGGCTCGGACAGCAGAATCTGCCGTTTGGTTCCGTCTCGGTTACTCATCCTGATTCCCGCAAGCTCCGCGGCTTTGAGCGTCGCCTGACACATGGCGGCGTCGAAACTTGCCGGGACTGTGATGATCGCATCGGTAATCTCTTTGTGATATACCCGTTTCACTTCCCCCAGCATATGTTTGAGAATCTGCGCGGATACGGCTTCCGGGGTTTTGTCCGGCACGTCGGGACTGAGTCCTGAAATCGAGGTTTGTCCCATCTGGCTTTTGACGGACCGAGAGACTAACTGAGGTCTCATACTGTAGAGCCGCTTGGCGAAGTCCCCAACGAGGGGTTTAAGCTCGCCGTTCCGGCTCTGCCGATAGTATACGCACGACGGGAGGAGGGGTTTTTTGGTGGTGCTTCCCTTAATATCGTCAGTAGATGCGCTGGAGTATATATCCTCATACCGCGCAATGTCCACGACTTTGCTGACAATCGTTCCTCCCGGGGTGACGTTGGTTATGGCAAGCACCGAATTGGTGGTTCCCAAATCGATGCCTACGCATAATTCATCATGCTCTTCAATCATTTGCTGGTTCCTTCTTTACCTCTTTAATAGTTGGTCTGGATAACTGGATATCTTTTTCCTTGTATACCCAGCCCGGCGAAATAACCTCTACCTGTTTTTCCTCTCCTTCATAAGCGAACGGAGAGCCTAGGTAGTTATAATTTTCTATATCTTGACTTTTTACGGTCATTCGTTCTCCGATACGGATTACCGGGTTGATGCCGCTCTCTTTTACGAACTGGATGAGTTTTCGTACCAAGATGGTAAGTCCGTTTATCTCCAAGGGCAATTCGTAGTTCCGCTTGCGAAGCTCATCCAGTCCGGCTTTGGCTGAAAACAGCCCGTCTAACATATACCCATATTTTTCGGAATTCAGGGCGGAAAAAAAGCCGGTAATTTCTTGGTTTTTGCTTTCCTCAAGTTTGCGCTCAAATTCGTTCTGCATTTCTTCAAGCATTTCGTTGAGCCGCCGGATATGCTCTTCTTTTTGGGTAATCTGTTCTTCTTCGGTTTCTTCGGTTTGTTTGCTTCCTCCTACAACTTTATATACTTTATTCACAATATCGTTGAGGCACGCTTTGGACCGGACGCCTCCGCGGTAAAAGATGTCATCTGCAAAACGCAGTTTCTGAAGGGGCGGAAATCTCGTAAACAAAGCGATAAGGATGCACCTCATCCGAGTGGTGTGAGCGTCCATGGAAAGGGCTTCGTATGACTTTTTTTCGTGATCTTTGAACCGCTTATAGGCGTAGAGATCGCCGTTAAAGAAGTCGTACACGTATTGGGACATCTCTAAGGTTTCTTGGATGATCTGAGCGCGCTCGGTCCGATTGGATAGTTTTAAATCCCGCAGAATCTTAATGACCCGCTCGTTTGAGTAGTCCGCGTCTTTTCGGGTATTAAGGCGTTTGGCGATTTCCCTCGGTTCCAAATCGGGATGGAGGCACAGTTCGCTGATTACTCGGTTTTCGTCTACGCACAACTGGTCCATTGAGCCTTTCCGCCGCATTTCGATGACTTCATCGAGTTTGTCAAGAATATCCTTTGATATCATACTATCTCCTTAACTCCTAAAGGGAATATATTTCACCGGTTTCGGCATAAATGAAATGACCCGTCCACGAGGGCTTGGTCATCAATTCCATTTCCAGACAATTTGCTTTGGACTGAGTGTCCGCGGTACCTGTGTGTACCAGCACTACGGTTTTCGGATTATACTTTTCAATAAAGTCCGCCAGTTCGCGATACGTCGGATGCAGAGAGAAATCAACTTTAACTGGTATGAACCGGGACGGCGCGAATCGTCCGATAACCACCGCCTGCTCGCCCCGCGGCGGCGGACCCACATAGTTCCAAGACCTCCGCACAGGAATGTGCATCCGCTCCATTTCTTCAGCCAGCAGACAGAGGGAATGATCGATATACACCGGAAGCAGGGGCAAATGGTTGTTCCACATTTCTTCGTTCATAGTATGTAAAATCTCCCAGCCTTTGGTAAGCTGTACGGTTTCCAGATGTACTGAGTATCCTCGTTCCAGTTTCTGTTTGATAAAAGCCAACTGCGATTGGGGGTCTCGGCCGCGCCGGATATGCGGATGTTTGGCGTGAAGACCGCATATAATAACCGTATCGAAGGTTATAGTATCCGGCAAGATATAGGGTGAAGTCAAGGCGCTTGCCCGGCAGGAAAAATCTCCGGTATACAAGATGCGTCGGTCCTTAGTCTGAAAGTACACCATCGCCGCGCCGGGGATATGTCCCGCTTCGTAAAAGGTCGCGGTATATCCGGGCAGAGGAATCTCTCGGCAATAGCCGGTCTCAATGATAGATCGGACGGTAGTATCCGCGAGAATCTCATCCCGTTCCTGCCGGTTTTCAGACACATCGTGCCGATCCCTGAGGTTCCAGAGAATATGAAACAACAACGCCTTCGTGATAGGCGTAGCATAGATTCCCGCGTTGCGGCACTGAGCGGTAAGGTCCCGCAACGCGCCGATATGATCGAAATGACTATGAGATATAAAGATTTGATTGATTTGATTAAGACATTCCAGAAAAGGCGGTTTTAAAATAGTCCTAAAGTCCGGGAAATAAGACCCTGTCGGGGATTTTCCGCAATCCAACAGGATATAAGCGTCATTTATCTGAAGGAAATAACAACTTGCCCCGACTTCCTGACCTCCGCCGAGGGCAACGAAACGCACATCCGACTTCTTACCCCTTTTCATATTGAAACAGTATACGTTACCCAAGCGGTTTTGTCAATTAGTCGGGTTGACCGCGTTAAATCAAACCATAAGAGAATATTCTACCTGCCTAAAACAAATTTTTTCCACCGGGAAGGAACGACGCCGGTTTTATTCTTGAAAAGCCGGGAAAAGTAATATTGGTCTTCAAAGCCGAGGCTGTAAGCTACTTCCTTAACGGTTGTTTCATCTTGTTCCAGCAGGCTTTCGGCTTTGTGAATCTTGATGTGAATGTAATACTGATAGGGGGTCATGGAGGTATAGGTTTTGAAAATCTCGTTGAGCCGGGACGCGCTTATGCCGATCTGCTCGGAGATGCTCGGGATGTCGATGACGCTGAACATATTCGACTCCATGAGATACTTAGCCTTTTCCACGATTTTCTGATAATAATTCGGCTGTTCCTGCCGGCGTTCCCGAGTCAGGGTCTCGGCGAGGAGAGAAAGTACGCCGCTACAGGCTTTGAACTGATACAGCGGACGCTGAGTCCGAATCTCATCTAAAATCTGATTGAACAGCGCAATACTATAATCCTGAAGCCCTATATTGAAAAAAACCGTGTGTTCAGACAAAAAACCTTCCTGCATAAGCCGGGAAAAGAATTGCCCCTTAAAGCCTACCCAGTATTCGTGCCAGCCGATTTCGTAGACCGGTTTATAAAAATGCTTCATGCCGGGCAGGATTATCATAAGGGATCCCGGAATGACTTTATAGGTATTGCCGGCTACGCCGAAAACGCCTTCTCCCTTAGTAACGTACACCGCCTGAAACTCGGGCAGTATCCTGCCCTCGGCAACCAGCCTGAAAAGCGCGGGATGCTTATGCTTGTCAGGCGGATACTCGGTACGAGGCGCAACCTCAATACAGCCTGCGGTAGTGCAGACCATTCCTAACTTCTCATCTTCCTCGCTGAACGGGAGATAGTGTAAAAAAGACTCCCAAGTCTTGCTCCGCATAGCCAATAATACGTTGCTTTTTCCATTTCAACAAGAGAAATATCCATTTACCGCGTTGAAAAATCAGATACAGTTATGATATGAGTCATATTGAAACATTGACCGCGTTATCGCGGCATTACGGCGAAAACCATGATTACGTGATCGCCGGAGGAGGGAATACGTCCTATAAGGACGGTTCAACGTTATACGTCAAAGGCTCAGGCATCGCCCTTGCGGAAGTTGCGCCGGAGAGTTTCGTCAAAATGGACCGCCGCGTCCTGAGAATGATCATGACCAAAACCTACCCGTCAAACCCGGAGGAACGGGAACAGGCGGTTCTCGCGGATATGATGTCCGCGCGCCTGCCCGGAGAAGAACAGAAACGCCCAAGCGTCGAAACCCTTCTCCACGATATTCTGCCCTTTCCATGGGTGGTTCATACTCATCCGGCTCTGGTCAACGGACTAACCTGCTCCCGGCAGGGAGAAACCTCCGCGAAGCGTCTCTTCCCGGAGGCGATCTGGATTCCCTCGACTAATCCGGGCTATATCTTATCCCAAAAGGTACAGCAGGCGATGGAGAGCCATCGCGCTGAACATGAGGCGGTTATCTTTCTGCAAAATCACGGCGTCTTCGTCGGCGCGGATACCGCGGAAGGCATCCATGAGACCTATCGGTATATCATGGATAAACTTGCGGCGAATATGCGCCGTCAGCCTGATCTCTCGGGAAGCGTTTCATCTTGGGGCGCATCGGATTCGGTCCGCGCCGCCTTAGCCGGCATCGCGGGGAACGCGGTCTTTCTGCGGAATCAGGCGGCGGCTACGCTGGTTGAGAATCGGGCGTCTTTCGCGCCGGTTGCCTCGGCGTTTACGCCGGATCACATCGTGTATGCCGGAAGCGACCCGCTTTTTGCCGAAGACCCCGCGGACGCGCCGACCCTATGGAACCGCCGCAAAGACAGCAAGCCCGCTAAAATTATCGCGGTGAAAGGGATGGGCATATTCGGCATCGGAGATTCGGAAAAAGCCGCTTCGCTCGCGGCGGAGCTGTTCATCGACGCGGTGAAAATCGCGGTCTACGCCGAAAGTTTCGGCGGATATCAATTCATGCCCCAAGATCAGATCGATTTCATCAATAATTGGGAAGTAGAACGGTATCGTTCTAAAGTTTCTGTAAAATAAAAGAGGAAACTATGAAATACAAAGATAAAAACGCCGTTGAAGACGCCTACGCCTCGGCGCAGGAAGCGTATAAAAAGCTCGGAACCGATACGGAAGAGGCAATCCGAAAGGCTTTGGATATACCGGTGTCGATTCAATGCTGGCAGGGAGACGACGTAACCGGCTTTGAAGGCGCGTCAGGACTGTCCGGGGGCGGAATTCTCGCCACCGGCAACTATCCCGGACGGGCAAAAAACGGAGACGAACTGCGTTCCGACGCGGAATTCGCCTTTTCGCTGATACCGGGACGGAAGCGGTTTAACCTCCACAGCTTCTACGCGGAAACCGGCGGACAAACCGTAACCCGGGACGCCTTAGAACCGGAGCATTTTACTCGGTGGATGAAATGGTCTGCGGAAAAAAAGATACCTTTAGATTTCAACCCTTCGTTTTTTTCGCATCCCTTAGCGGATTCGGGCTACACTCTGGCAAGCGGGGACGCCGAAATACGTCGGTTCTGGATACGCCACGCCGCCGCATCCCGCCGGATTGCCGGAGCTTTCGGCGCAAACCAGAACAGCCCCGCGGCAAACAACATCTGGATTCCCGACGGCTCCAAAGACCTTCCGGCGGATCGGCTCTCGCCCCGGCAGAGGCTCAAGGACGGACTGGACGAGATTCTCAGCCTTCCCCAGGACCCGAAAACGATTACCGACGCGGTTGAAAGTAAGCTCTTCGGCATCGGGAGCGAAGCCTATGTGGTCGGCTCTCATGAGTTTTACCTCGGGTATGCCGCGACAAAGAAGATTCATCTCTGCCTTGACATGGGGCATTTTCATCCTACCGAGACTATAGCGGACAAAATCTCCTCAACACTGCTTTTTGTTCCGGGGCTTCTGGTGCATTTCAGCCGAGGGCTTCGGTGGGATTCGGATCATGTCGCCCTCTACTCCGACGATCAGCGGGAAGTATGCCGCGAAATCATCCGGCAAAAAGCCTTAGACCGCGTCAATATCGCGCTCGACTTCTTCGACGCCTCGATAAACCGCATCGCCGCGTGGACTATCGGCGCGCGCAGTCTCCGCAAAAGTCTCCTAGAAGCTCTGCTGGAACCAACGAAACTGCTGATAGAAGCGGAACAGGCAGGCAGAAACCATGAACGCCTCGCCCTCATGGAAGAGTTTAAAACCCTGCCCTTCCCGGCGGTGTGGGATAAGCTGTGCCTCGACGCGGACGCGCCGATTGGTCCAGAATGGCTTGATCGAGTACAAGACTACGAAAAAAAGGTTCTGCTACAGCGGACGTAATCCGGGAAGAATAATTCCTTAAGCTAGGGCGGCGGCGGGTTATGCCCTCCGCCGGCGTCTTAGCGGGCGGGCGTTTATCGGTTTCGGCGTTCCTCGGCGGTTTTACATTCGATGCACATAAGGGCGTAGGGAATCGCCGCAAGCCTATCCTGCGGTATGCGTTTGCCGCACTTTATGCAGAGTCCGTATTTCCCCTGTTGAATTCGGGTCAGCGCAGAGTCTATGAGCTTGAGCCGCTTCATCTCCTGCGAGCCGATGGCTTCAATCATTTTACGGTCGATGTCGTCGGAGGCAATATCCGCCAAGTCCTTCGGATCCATACCTTCTACGATTTCCCTAAAGCTTTCATTGCCGGCTACTAAGTTCGAGATAATCTCTGTCTTCAGATCAGTCAGAGATTTATTCATTCGTTCTACAAAATCCTGTTCCATGACAGTCCTCTTATGTTTCCTAAAATATAGGTAATGCTATAACTATATATAGCGGTTTTTAAGGTTTCCTATAAAAATATACTAATTAATTTGCGTACAATGCCGTATGTTACAATTTTTGTCAAGAGGGCGTCTCATTAAACCTATCCGCCGATTCCCTATAGCTTAGACGAAAATCCGAGCAATCGGCGGACCCTTTCTCAAATCGCTTTGAAACGCATCCGCCGCGAGAAAATTCCGCTGAAATTATTTTTTACCCTCTTGCAATTTTTATTTAAAAGCGATATATTTTTATCTATGATAACG
>JAIRPH010000164.1 GCA_031257135.1 Spirochaetaceae bacterium | reverse complement strand
TAGTGGAAAGCCATATTAAAGGCTTTCCAATGATTGAAGAGCTTCTTGGAAAAACAGCAGGTTCGCCTGAAAACCCGCCTGAGCCGATGCCGCAACCGGCAGTTATTCCCTTCTATCCCCACTGTGTACGCTTTGCCGGTTAACCGATTGTCCTCGGCAAATGCCGTCAGGAAGCTGTCCCAAGCGTCAGTCGATATTGTATCCCAGGTAATCCCCAGCCTTATCAGCCGTTTCCGTAGTTTTTGTGCGGTTTTCAAGTCCCGCTTTCCCCATACATACCCCGCAATCCCGCCGGATTCCCGGTGATACGCGTAAATAAGCCATACTTTGTTCTTGTTTTCCCCTACATACGTCCAAAACTCGTCTATTTCCAGGCGGTCATAGCGTTTCTTCTTCGGCTGTATCGTATAAATTCCCGAAGTAAGGACTTTGAGTACCTTCGTGACGCTTATTCTGAGGATTGCGCTGATGTCCCGTATGCCGACGCCCCGGACCAGCATGATTTTTACGAGTTCAGCTATACCGGTGCGGCAACCTCGGCAGGTTTTTTCATGATCGCTGATAAACTGTCGTCCGCAGTCTTTGCAGAGATAATTTCTGGGAGTCGTTGCTTTTTTTCCCGTTTCTGACTATATTATTTCTGACTATAGTATTGCTATGGCATTGGGGGCATTTGAGTTCTATGGTGATTTGCATTATTCCATAGTATCGCTTTTGTCCCCCTTTGTCATTCTCTCTATCATACTTTGTAGATCACCTCCAGAAAAATAAAAAAGCGCGAAAGCGGTTGTATGCTTTTTTTTAAAAGATATCCGCCGAGGGCGGCTTGTTTTATATCTGCTGGAGGTATGGGTTGATATGGCGGATATCTTTGAAATCAAAGATAAACGTTCCCGCAGGCGCGGCGGTAGTAAAGTACCGTCCATGCGGTTTTACCCGGAAGTTTCTTCCTTCGTTGTTATCGTAAAACGACTCGTTTTCGATATTCAGCCGGATGACGAACTCGTCGGGATACTCAAACTGACCGCTCAGGCGGAGCCGGTATATATGGAGGTTTTCCGTTACGTCGGTCAACTCGAAGGGCTTGTATATATTCCAGTTTCCGAACCGCGCGGCTTGCAACATAACTTCCGCGCCGGCTTCTTTAAACGTCATTGCCCATATATTGAAAAAGTCCGCATCGAATCTGCCGGAATTCGGGGGTCCCCAATTTCCGTCCGCCGCAAGGAGGCGCACTCTGAGGGGCTTAAAGTCCCACTCGGCTTTCTGTACTGCAAGGGTCCTGATTATATCGCTGGTCAAAAGTGAATCCATAGCGGTAGCATAGCGGAACCGTTTTATAATTGCAATAAGGCGCGCCGCTCATGCCGGTTTACCAGAGAATTTTGAGCGCAATCCGGGCGCAGGCTTCGGCGTCCGCGAGGGCGTGATGATGATTATCTAAGTCATAGCCGCACCGTTTGGCGACCGTAGGAAGTTTGTGATTCGGCAGAGTATCGCCGAATATCCGCCGAGAGGTTTCGCAGGTGCAGTAAAACGTATAATCAGGATATTCCATGCCGTACGCTTCATGAGCCGCCCGCAGACAGCCCGCGTCGAATACGCTATAATGAGCGACCAGCGGCAGTCCCGCAAGATACGGCGCAAGTTCAGTCCAGACCTCGGGAAAAGGCTGAGCCTCTTTTGTATCGGCGTCGCTGAGACCGTGGATGCCGGTAAACCGGTAATAGTTCGGTTTAGGATGAATGAGCCGGTACAACGACTCGGTTATCCGGCAATCCCGGACAATCACGACGCCCACACTGCATACGCTGGAACGTACTTCATTAGCGGTTTCAAAGTCTATTGCCGCAAAATCTCTCATATAAACAACCTCGTTTGCCGAAACCGCTACGCGCCGCGTTTCCCGCAAAAACCCCCGCCGGTTTGGGGCAGGAATTTGATATTGGGCGTTCTACGCTAGGCAAATTCGACGCCAGATACCCCGGACTTAGGCAAAAAGCGTTCCGGCGGTAATTCCCAGACCGGGCAGTACTTCGGATTGAATCGCGTCCGCAGACTCAAAGGACTGTAAAAGATACTTACCCTTTGTAACATGATACGCCGCAACAATTCGGCGATCCGGATCGATCAGCCAGTATTCCCGCACCCCTGACTCAAAGTACAAATCCCGCTTGCGGTACATTTCAAGCACGGAATTTGAAGGGGAAAGTATCTCTACTACCAGTTCCGGCGCGCCCTGACATCCTTCCGTTCCCAGCTTCGCGGGATCGCAGACTACCGACAAATCGGGCTGGACTACCGTATCATCGCTTCTGTCTTCTTCATAAAAGAGGCGGACGTCAAAGGGCGCGGGAATGGCTTTGCAGGGTTTTCCTTTCAGAAAAGCGTAGAATTCCCCATACAGCGTGGCGGCAATAAGCTGATGTTGCGTACCGGGCGCGGACATAGCATACGCGATGCCGTTTATCAATTCATAACGCTCGCCGGGCTTGAGTTCCCAGTTTTTATAATCCGCATAAGCCCACCTGCGGCTTTCATCATAGACAACTGCCGGATCAGACATGATTTTTCCTCTGAATATACCATAGCAGACAAATGAGAAATAAACAATGAAGAGTTAGCATTGTATTGAGCCGAATTGGTTAAATAACCGCGACCAGTTTCTCTGTCCGAATGATACTTACAAAGATGTACAACTACTGCGCCGAGGGTCTCATCAAAGCTGAACTTGACCGGCAGAATGTCAGGCAATCAGGCGCGCCTGGTATGCCGACGACGCAAGCGGTATATGATTTCGTTACCCAGCTAGTCGGCGCAAGCGGCATCGAATACAAAGGTTCTTGCCCTGAATCGGCTCTACCCCCGCAAAGCGGCGCGCATGGCGACCTCTATGTTAGACCTCGCAGGAGAACTCAAAAGGAGATTTATCGGGAAGCTCGCTAAGTATCGCATCCGAATTAGCCTCATCTGGAACGCCGGTACTTATCGGAGAGTCTTTCAAGGTATTGCAGGTAACTACCGACGCTAAGGGGCGTACTGTCAGTGTCAATCCTAGAAATATATAGGAAACATAAACGTCTACACCGGCAACCTGTATCATAATCAATACGTCAATACCGGCAATAGTATATAGAAAAAATATATCTGCTAGAGTTAAAATGACCGCTTGTTGACGCGATGGGGGCTAATCCCTATAGTAAGGTATATGACTGCAGAGCAGAAAAAACAGATGGCTCTTTTTCTGGATATTGCCGGAGATTATCTTCGGGACGGGTACAAACGGGTTCGGGAGGAATACCGCTTTTCCGATGATTTTTCTTACACTCCGGCGGTCGGCTCTGTTCAGTTGGCGGAATCTGCGGAGCCGGTTCCGCGGGTTCAGAATACGGATTCCTTAGAAACCATCGCGGCTGAAATCCGCGGCTGTAGCCGATGCGGTTTGCACGCTCCTCGGGCTCAGGCGGTTCCGGGCGAGGGGGTGAAGCGTCCTTTGGCGATGGTTATTGGGGACGCTCCGGACGGCGGGGATACTGCCGCGGGCAGACCTTTTTCCGGCGAAGCGGGCGCGCTTCTCGATAAGATGCTTGGGTCGGTGCGTCTTTTTCGAGAGCGGAACTGTTTTATTACTAATCTGGCGAAATGCAGTCCGCCGGGCGATAGGGACGTTTTGCCGGATGAAGCCGCGGTTTGCGCGGAATATCTGATTCGGCAGATGAACCGCCTGAAGCCGGCGGTAATTCTCAGTTTGGGGCGGATTTCAGCGCGTTTTTTTCTCAATACGGGCGAAGAGTTCGGCAAGATTCGGGGGGTTTTCGCTGAGTACCGCGGTTTTCCTCTGCTGGCGACCTATCATCCTCGTGATTTGCTGGCTGACGGCGATCTCAAGCGTCCGGTTTGGGAAGATTTGAAGGCTCTTCGGAGCAAATTGATGGAATTGGACGAGCATTACGCCCTTGAAATCCGGGAGGGAGGCTGATGTGGCTTATTTGGAGTTAGTATTTGACATACCTTCGCCGCAGGTTTTCACGTACCGGATGGATTCCGGCGGGCGCGGGAGCGTTGGGAAGCGAGGGGTGGCTTCTTTGGGAAGGCGGGAACTGACGGGCTACATTGTTGGGGAGCGGGCGGAGCTTCCTGCGGGGGTTGATCCTGCGGGCGTCAAGGCGGTGCGGCGGATTGTTGACGAGACGCCGCTTTTTGAAGCCCGGGACATTGCGCTTGCGGAGTGGATGGCTGGGTATTATTTTTGCGGTCTTGGGAAGGCGCTTGCCGCGATGCTTCCTTCGGGGCGGCGGTCTAGGGAGTATCCGGCGTTTTCGGACGAGGAGATGACCGCCGCGGCTCCTGAACTTTCGGAGGAACAGCTTCGGGCGTTGGAGGCGGTTACGGACGGCTCTGATTCGGGTTTATTTTATCTTTACGGCATAACTGGGTCCGGGAAGACGGAGGTATTTCTGCGAGCCGCTCAATCTATGGTTACTGCTGGGAAGTCGGTTATTTATCTGGTGCCGGAAATTGCGCTTACTCATCAGACTGCGGAAGCCGTCAAGATGCGTTTTGGTTCCGCGGCGGCGACGCTTCACTCTAAGATGACGGCATCCGCGCGCTTTACCGAGTGGATGCGGATAAAGCAAGGCTTAGTACGCGTTGTGGTTGGACCTCGGAGCGCGGTTTTTGCGCCGGTACGGAATTTGGGGCTGGTGATTATCGACGAAGAACACGACGGCTCGTATAAATCGGGAAACGCCCCGCGGTATCACGCTCGGCAGGTGGCGATGCGGCGGTGTTCTGTCGAGGGGGCGCGGCTTTTGATGGGTTCGGCTACGCCTTCCGCGGAAGCGTGGAAGCTGATGAGCGAGGGCGTTATCCGGCGGCTTAATCTTACTCGGAGGCTTTCCGGCGGGAGTCTTCCGGAGATAAGCCCGGTGAGTCTGGAGTATGCCGGCGGCTGTCTTACGGAAGAGCTGAAAGAAGAAATCCGCAAAACCGCGCGGCTGAGGCGGCAGACTATTTTATTTCTCAATCATCGGGGTTTTTCGTATTTCTACCGGTGCCGGGCGTGCGGGTATGAGCTTATGTGCCGGCGTTGTTCGGTTCATCTTACCTATCATAAAAGCGCGGATACGGCGGCGTGCCATTACTGCGGATACAAGACGGTTCCGCCGCGGGTATGTCCGCAGTGCGGTTCTCTTGATGCGGGCTACCGCGGGTTCGGGACGGAGATGATCGAGGAAGAGGTGATAAAGACCTTCCCTGATTTAAGGGTGCGCCGAATCGATGGGGACACAGTTGACAAGAAAGAAAGCCTTCAGGAGACCTTAGCGGTCTTCAAAGCCGGGGGATTTGATATTCTTTTGGGGACGCAGATGGTTGCCAAGGGGCTTAATTTTCCCGGGGTCAGGCTGGTTGGGGTTGTGCTGGCTGACGCGGGGCTTCAGATGCCTGATTTCCGCGCCGCGGAGCGGGTTTTTTCGCTTATTGTGCAGGTAGCGGGGCGGTCGGGGCGTTATTTTCCTGACGGTCGGGTGATTGTGCAGACCTTGCGCCCTCAGAATCCGGCGATTGATCGGGCGTGCGCGCTGGATGTGGAGGGATTTTTCGCCGCGGAGCTGGCGCAACGGAAGCTCCTGGGGTTTCCTCCCTATTCCCGGCTTATTCGGTTTACGATCCGCTCTCGTTACGAGGAGCTGGCTGAGGCGGCGATAACTCGGCTGGCGGACATCGCTCTGCCCCTTCTGCCGCAGGACGCGGACGCGCTGGGTCCTTCAATCGCGGCTATCGGCGTTATCGCCGGAAATCACCGCAGACAGCTCCTGTTACGCGGGCTTTCGATGGGAACGCTTCACAAGGCGGCTCAATCGGCTCTTTTGGAATACGAAAAAAAGAAAGACTCCCGGGTATATCTTGAAGTTGACGTTGACCCGGTAAGCCTCTTGTGAGGACCAACGCCCGCCCCCTACCTGACCGGCTTCACGGAATAATAACCGAGTAGATTTCTCCAAAGGGACCCTTCAAATTCGTGACGCTTGCCCAACGGAGACAGAAATAAAGCCGTTTTCCCCGATCCGGTTCGTCAAAATGCAGAGTAAAGGGAGAAGCGGTATCGAAATCCGAATTGGACAGATCGTTTACTGACTCAGGCGGGTTTTCGAGCAAAGACCAGCGGATTTCCGCGCCGTGTACGTTGTGAGGCTTTCCCCGCTTTTTTGTCCCGCTGTCCCAAAAATGAAGCGTTACCTGACGCATCGTTGAGGTGTCCGCCTCGGCTTCCGGGTACGTCGCCGGCGCGACGCTGGGCGTATGAGTCCCGTCAGGCGTGTGGATGCCGTAAAAAAGCCGATCTTCCTCCCGCATTTGTTTGTTATAGCGGATAGACGCGTTGGCGAAATCCCGCATAGCGGTTTTGGCGGCTTCTTTGGCTTCGTCTTTCTTGATGCGGTTTTTGCTGGAATCGTTAGCTTCGTAATCCGCCCGAGCCGTCAAAAACGCATCAACCGCCGCAGACGCCGCCGCGGAATCTGACGATTTCCACCCAAAAGCTGAACCATTAGCCGCGTCAGACAGCCCAGTCTTCCATTTTTGGCATAAATCCGTAAAATCCTGTTCCCGGTGGGGAAGCCAATCTTTGTTCGGCATATAAACCTCCTTAACTCGCTCAGTTTACCACATACCTTCTCAGGCTGTCTACCGCGTTTTCCCAAAAGGCAACAAATCTTTCGGAAAAGTCTAAAATTTTTTCGGAAAGGTCTACAAAGTTTTAGTAAAGTTCTAAGACCTTTTAGTAAAAGGCTACAAAGTTTTCGGAAAGGTCTAAGATTTTTTCGGAAAGGTCTAAGACCTTTCGGGAAAGGGTTACAGACTTTTAGTAAAGGTCTACAAAGTTTTCGGAAAGGTCTAAGATTTTTTTGGAAAGGTCTACAAAGTTTTCGGAAAGGGTTACAGACCTTTTGGAAAGGGCGGAGACCTTTTAGAAAAAAACGGAGACCTTTTAGAAAAAAACGGACTATTTCAGCCGATAGACCGCGCGGTCGCCGTGGCGTCCTACTAGACATTCCGCTACCGGGTCAGCCATCACGTCGAGAGCCTCCATGCACAACGCGCCGAACAATACCTCGTCGGCGTCGGGAATAACCAGCGCGTTCATGGCTTTCCTTCGGTCTTTCCAGCGAAACTCCACCGGCTCAGTGACCGCGTACGTTTCGGTACTGCCATCCGCCAGCGTAGCAGACGCAGTATCAATCAGCTCCAGCCCCAAAGCGGCTCTGGTTTCCTCGTTGACAACCAAAAACCACGACCCCGTATCCACACAAGCATCTACCGTAAGACTGCGAATCTCTGTCTTGGCGATATATCCCCGTTTTACCGCGCTCAGATCGCCTACATTGGTCAAGGTAATGCTCTCGCTCAATGTACTCATCGCGTACCTCCTGTTTTGATTCTAGCCAAAAAAAGACCGGAGGGCTAGTGAATCTTGTCGGCTGTAAAACCCGCCGCTAAAAAGCGTCAAGGGCTTTTTTTGATTTTGGGCGATAACAGTTCGCGCAATTCCTGCTCGGATAGCGGGCGGGATTCGCCTTCTTTGAGTCCGCCCAGCAGTACCGGTCCGATTCGTATCCGGCGGAGAATCACCGGATGCAGGTGAAAATACGAGCATACCCGCCGGATTTCCCGATTTTTTCCCTCGATTAAAACGACGCCGAGGGATGTGCGCCCGAACCGCTCGATCCGCTCCGCCCGATACCGCTCGCCCTCGATGTCCAGCCCTTGCAGAAACGCCGACAGGACTTCGTCAGGAATTACGCCGGAAGTTTCCAGCAGGTATTCCTTTTCGATTTTCGCGGAAGGATGCCCGATTTTCGCGGCGAAACCGCCGTCGTTGGTGCAAAAAATAAGCCCGGACGACCGGTAATCGAGGCGTCCCACCGTGTAAAGCCGCTCCCGAATGTCCGCAGGCAGAAGATCCAACGCAAGCGCGCGCCCCTGAGGGTCAGCGGAACTGCACAGATACCCAGCAGGCTTGTGCAAAGCCAGATGCCTAAACCGCGTTTCCGGCAGAACCCTCACGCCGTCGAGCCGGACGTCGTCTTCAGGCAGAACCTTTTCCCCCAATACCGAAACAATTTTGCCGTTTACCGAGACTCTGCCCTCAACGATCAGCGTTTCCGCCCCGCGCCGAGACGCAATTCCCGCATGAGCCAAGTATACCTGCAACCTGATTTTCTCCCGGGACGCCGGCTCCGCCGGCTCAGGTCCGCTTCTCGTCGGTTCCAAAGCGTTCCGCCTCGCGTTCGTTTAGTTTTGGTAAATCCGCAATGCTTTCCAGCCTGAAGAGTTTTAAAAACTCTTTTGTGGTGCCGAAAAGCGCGGGTTTTCCGGGGGCGTCTTTTTTGCCGGTCTCCCGGATAAGCTCTTTGTCTAAAAGGAGGCGAATCATGGTATCGGCTTGTACGCCGCGGATTGCCTCGATCTCGCTTCGCGTGATGGGCTGAGAGTACGCAATAATCGAGAGGGTTTCCATGGCGGCTCGCGAGAGACGCCCTTCGTTTTTTTTGCCGTACCGTTCTTTGAGAGCTTCCCAGTATTCTTTTTTCGGGCTGATAACAATGCCCCCGCCTATGCGGAAAAGTTCCAGCCCCGAATCCGCGTCCCGATAGCGGTCTTTCAGAGCTTCCAGAGCGGTTTCTACTCGGTCTTTCGCCAGCCCGGAAATGCGGGACAAAGCGGTTTCGTCCAGCGGCTCGGTTTCGAGAAACAGCACCGCCTCGATCAGCGCGGCATCTTTCCCGCCCTCGCCAGACTCCGGTCCAAAACAACCCGCAACAAAACCGGTTTCTATAGTCATACCACAGCCTACCAAACTATACGCGCATTGGTAAAGCCCTCAAGTATGAACCAGCCGAAACGCGCCGAAAAAACCGCTTGAATAGTTGGACTACAATTTGCGGAAAATCCTAGTTTCAGCCCACGCGCCCGCGCAGGGCGCAACTTTTGCAATGCCATTTCAAGATATTCTACCGGGTCCCATACCGTAGTTTTGACTGGTTTCATGCTATACCTCTTCAAGATTTTTCGCCATCCGCTTTGCGGCGTTTATATCTCTACTCTGGGAAGATTTATCGCCTCCGCAAAGCAGAATAACCATCGCTTACCCCTGCATA
>JAIRPH010000144.1 GCA_031257135.1 Spirochaetaceae bacterium | reverse complement strand
ACATTAGCATCCCCAAACGCCCGCTTTTTGTTTTTGAAAGTGATAATATAAATACCTTAAAAGAGACAATAGAAAATTTACGCATTTACCGGCGCGTATTAGGCGATGCCGCCGTTCACGCGGAATTGCAATTAGTAGAAAACATTGAACAGTGCGTAAAAGATTTGCACAATATTTTCAAACTGGCGGATAAAAAGCCCGTTGAATTGGAAAGAATTATTACATTCAGCTTGCATATTCTCAATGATGCAATCGGAATTCGCCCTAATTATCCGGTAGGAGACGACAATCAGCCGATATTTACCGCCCCGGCAAACAAACCCGATATTGAATGTTTTTATCAATCCTTCAATTCAATCTGCGAAGTAACGTTATTAAGCAACCGTTCGCAATGGTTTAACGAAGGACAGCCTGTGATGCGGCATTTCAGAGATTTTGAAACGGCGCATAATGAAAAACAATCGTATTGTCTTTTTGTCGCTCCAAAAATTCATCGGGATACCGGAAACACATTTTGGATTTCCGTAAAATATGAATATGAAGGGCGGAAACAAAAGATTATTCCCATAACCATTACACAATTTATTGAGATATTGCGCTATTTGCTCGAAGCGAAAAAGCAGAAAGCAAATTATTTTCTGTCCCATAAACAAATACAGGAATTATTTGATTCCATCGTTTCCTCATCGGACAGGCTTACAAAGTCCGATGATTGGCTTGCCGCAATTCCCGCTATTATTAATAAATGGGGAAAATCGATTGTCGCATAAATTACCGCTTAATCAAATTCTACAGGGCGATTGCGTCCAGATACTCGAAGCCAAAATACAAGAAAATTCCATCAATCTTATATTTGCCGACCCGCCGTATAACCTTTCCGGCAAGCCGCTTGACTTGGCAAATAATAAAACCGGCGGCGCATACTACAAAATGAATGAAGATTGGGACACCTTCAATTATGAAGATTATGTAACTTTTACGGTGGACTGGTTGAAGGCTTGCCATAAAGTTTTGTTGCCTAATGGAAGCATCTATATTTCCTGCACACAACACAATATCGGCGAGTTACTCGTCGAAGGAAAAAAGGCGGGATTTAAACTCAACAATATTTTAACGTGGTATAAGACAAATGCTATGCCGAATATCACAAAACGGATATTTACTCATTCTACAGAATTCGTGTGCTGGTTCGTAAAAGGCAAGAATTGGATTTTTAATTACGAAGAAGTCAAAGAATTTAATCCGCATAAAACTAAAGACGGAAATAATAAACAAATGCGGGACTTTTTGGATTTTATTGAAATACCGATTGTGCAGGGACAGGAGCGTATTAAGGGAGCGGATGGAAGGGCTGTTCATCCAACACAAAAGCCGGAAAAATTATTAGAGTTAATTATTAAAGCATCGTCAAATGAAGATGACATAGTGCTTGACCCGTTTTTCGGAACAGGGACAACAGGAAAAGTAGCTCAACAATTAAATCGTCAATGGATTGGCATTGAGAAAAACGAGCAATATATTATTGTTGCAAAGGAGCGTCTAAAATTAAGAATTCGGAAAACGGCATAACGCTAAAACAAGGCGATGTTTTTGAACTCATAAAAGACATTCCCGATAAAAGCGTAGATATGATATTCGCCGACCCGCCGTATAATCTTTCGGGCGCGGGATTTCTCACAGTTAAAAATGGAAAGCCTGTAGCCTGCGATAAGGGTAAATGGGACATTATAGAAGATATTCACGTCTTTAATCGGTCTTGGTTAAGCGAATGTAAAAGGGTTTTATCCGATACCGGCACCTTATGGGTTTCGGGAACGTTACATAATCATCCTTCCGTTGGCGTTTTATTAAAAGAGTTGGATTATTGGATTATCAACGATATTATTTGGTTTAAACGTAACGCGACGCCATTATTATCTAAAAATAGACTTGCGCCGTCAACGGAATTAATATGGCTTGCCAGTAAAACGAAAAATTATTTTTTCGATTATGATACCGCCAAAAAATTAAACGGAGGAAAGCAAATGAAAAATTTATGGGAAATACCAGCAGAACGGCATTTAACGGAACACCCTACGGAAAAACCTGAAACGTTATTGGAAAGAATAATATTATTAGGCAGTAGAATTGGAGATACTATTTTCGACCCGTTTATGGGTAGCGGCACAACAGGAGCAGTCGCCAAAAAATTGGCAAGAAAATTTATCGGAATAGAAATTGACGATAATTATTTTAATATAGCAAAAAATAGAATTAAAAATACGGCAATAGAATTATCATTGATATAAAATGTTAAAAAAAATTGCTGTAAAGTTCGCAAAGATCATTGCAAAAGCTTACTTGATAGTAAAGATGTTCGGAAAAACCGGCGGCGATGAATAGTAGCCGCCAGAAATAGAATGTTAAGATTACCCGTAATTTTAAAGCGTAGAGGCGGGCTAGGGCTTGCGCCGGATGAACGCAGGCTTAATGAGCATAAGCAGTACCGGTATAATGATCAGCCCTACGACCGCGCTCATAACCATTGCAAGCATGATAAGTAAGCCCAACTCTTCAAGCATATTAAACTGAGAAAAAAGCAGTACCCCGAACCCCGCGCCGGTAGCCAGAGCGTCAACGATAATCGCAAGCCCGCAGACGTCGTAAGTGCGTTTAAGGAAATCCCCCGCGCCTCCGGCGGAGCGGTATTCCCGTTTATAGGCTTCGAGATAGTGAATCGTATAGTCAATCCCGATTCCCATAGTCAAACTGGAGATCATGGCGGTTCCGATATTGAGCTTTATTCCGAGGAAACCCATAACCGCAAAGTTGATGAGAATCAGCAGAATCAGCGGAGCCGCGGCGATTACGCCTGCAATCAAAGAACGGTTGCAGAACGCGACAATGGCGAAAAGAAAAACCAGCGCGATAATCATGGACGTCCACAAAGACTGAACTACCAAGTTGTTCAGCGAAGCCTCCACTAACGCCGCGCCTCCGACGACGACTCTGAGGTTTTCGGGAAAATTCGCCTTCACGAAATCGCGAATCTCCGTTACCGCCCGGTTTGTATCGGCTTGCCCGATAGCGCGAAGCTGTACCGCGGTTTTAATCGCGGTCGGCTCAAGGGGATCGTCGGCATAGGCGGAAATGTTTCCTGAAAGCAAAATCAGATAATTGGAAACGAGAATCTGCAATTCTTCGGGACTGCTTTTTCCGTAGCGCGCCGGATCCGCGGGGATTTCGTAATAAGCCGCTCCTTCGTAGTTGATTAGTTTTTTTACCTCCCACACGAGAGACGCCCCGTCAGCGGCTCGGTTTGAACCGGAACTCGCGGCTTGATCCAGCAGTTTCGCAAGTTCTTTCGGCGTATAAGGCGGTAAGGATTCTTCCGCCGGCTCAGGCGATGGGGCGTCGTCAGAGACGCTGAAACCGCCGAAACCGAAGTCCCCGAAGCCGAAGTCTCCAGAGACGCCGAAGTCTCCAGAGACGACTGCTGGTTTTAAGCCTTCTGGAGATTCGTCGGCGTTAAAGACTTGATTGATTCGTTTAATCAGGTCGGTAAAACTCATTACTTTGCCGACTTCCGGAACCCGTTCCGTGAGATACCGATTCAGGCTGTCTACCGCGCGTAGAGACGCGGGATGAAGCATAATCTCCGGAGTTTCCGCCTGAACTACGATGTTTATGGTTTTAGAGCCGCCGAATTGTTCCCGGATAAACCGCTCGGATTTATATATATCCGTATAAGGTTTGAAATACTCCACAAAGATATTGTCAATGACGACTTTGGACGCGCCGTACACAGAAACCGCCGCGGCCGCCGCTCCCAAGAGGAGAATGAGTTTTTTCCGCTTCACGATGGTTATGAAAAAGAGGCTCATTCCCGAAGGCTGTTCTTGAGGGTTCTTTTTTTTGCTTTGCAGAGTCCGCAAAGATTTAGGTCCTCGGATGATCAGAATCGCCGGAATGAGAAGCAGAGTAATGAGGAAAGACGAAATAACTCCAAAGCCCGCGAAATAGCCGAATTCCCGGATAGGCAGTACGTTAGTAAAACAAAAAGAGAGAAAACTTATCGCTGTGGTAAGCGCGGCAAGCAGGAGCGATTTTCCGATGGATCGGATCATGGTCTGGATATATTTCCGGTGCTGTTCTTTAGTCATACTGCCGAAATCAGCGTCAGAGTCTTCGATGTAGTGAATTATTACATGAAGCCCGTAGGAGTTGCCTACGGCGATCAGAATGACCGGCAGAACAGTAGAGATAATCGACAGCTTAACGCCGAACAGCGGCATTGCGCCGATAGACCAGATTACCGCAACAATAACCGGCAGAAGCGATAACGCGACAAAACTGATCCGCCGCAGAGGAAGAAAAACGACCGTCAGCACCACGAGAATAACCAGCGGCACCAGCAGAATAAGGTCTGCCTTAACCGCTTCATTGATAGTCGCGCTGATTACCGGCAAGCCCGTAACGTATACCTCCGCAACGCCCTGAAACATTTCCCGCGCGGCATCCCGGATTTGCAGAAAGCTGTCAACGACTTCAGGACGCCCCGCATTGTCCGCGGTAATATCCAGCGAAACGAGAATCTGCGTCGCGGTAAAGTCGTCGGAGATCAAGGCTTTCCGGTACATATCCCAAGAGAGAACCCGGGATTTCAATTCCTCAAAACCGCGGCTTATCAGCTTTTCGACGATTATCGCATCCCCTTCCGCGGTGATGTAATCGCTGGCGACTAGGGAATTCACCTCTTCGACGTGATCGATTAAGGCGATGCGGTCTGTATACTCCTGAATCCGAGTTAGAAAATCTTTATCGAACACAGAGCCGTATTTCCGCTCTAGACCGATTAAAATAGAGCTGGAACTTCCGAAGGTCTCGTCGATATACGCGGATACCAGCCGAGCCTCGTCGGTTTCCGGGACGAAGCGGAAATTGTTATTGTCCAGCTCGATGTTGAAAAGCTGGATTCCGAAAAACAGGGTTATCCCGCAGATAACCGTAATAATAAGCCGAGGATGATTAAACAATTTTTCCATTTTTTACTCGTTTTTACCGGCTGTCCGATAAACCGGGCAGACGCAAAAGAGAACGCTCAACCCCTTCCCGGGCGATTCCTCGAAGAATAATTTCAAAGGTCTGCCGTATTTCTTCAATGAGAAGATACGGTTTCCGTTCCCGTTTAGGCAGTTTGGCGACGTTTTCCACAATGTACGAAAACAAGGAAAGCAGAGTCCGGGCAATTACTTTTTCCTTCACCTCCGGATCAAAGACGCCTTCCGTAACGCCCTGCCGAATCATGTCCCGAATCAGGGTATAAAAAATATACGTCGAATCAGGCTCTTGGTCAGCGTCAAAAGGATTAAAGGGAAATTCCGAAGCAATATAATACTTCATATTGAAAATAAGAATCATATCTTCAGATTCGCCGAACATATCAAGATAACAACGCCAGCAGAATTTAAGCGCGTCCAGCCCGGACATATCCGGAGGCATCGCGGCGTAAAAATGTTTGAGAAAACGTTCCGCCGCTTCATCGCAGATTTCTTTAAAAAGGTCTTCTTTTTTTGAGAAATAAAGATACAGAGTTCCTTTGCTTAACTCCGCTTTTTTGGCGATGTCCGCCATGCCGACGCTGTCAACGCCGTGTTCCATCAGGAGTTCTTTCGTACAGCGCAAGATGTGCTGTCTCCGCTCGCTTTTTTCTCGTTCTCTTCGATCCTGTATTCCCATTTTTTATGCACGCAGGATTTGTATGATGTCGTCCAGAGACAGCCCTTCCTGATTTTCCCGTTTTTTCAGGTTCCGCAGGGCAAGGGGGTCTGTGAGCGGGCGGGCGCCCGGGATAATCAGCCATTGCGCGCCTTTCTTTTCCGCCAAGACGCACTGTTTGGCGAGTTTGGCTTCTTCGAGAAACGCCTCGCAGGGGATTCCCGCAGTCCGTAGACGTCCTGCAAGGGTCTGATATAGCCCGCCGTCTTCTTCTTTGACGCAGGCTACGGCGATTTTCGAGTAACTCGAGGCGGTTTCGCCTTTTCCCAAAGCCTCTAAAGCCGCAATAAGCCTGTCCAGCCCGACGGAAGAACCCACCCCGCCGAGGCTTTCCTTTGCATAAAGCCCAGTGAGATTGTCATAGCGTCCCCCGGAACAGACCGAACCTATATCAGGCAAGTCATTGAGAAAGGTCTCATACACGACGCCGGTGTAGTAATCGAGTCCTCTGGTAATCGACGGATCAAGGACAAAAGAATCCGCAATGCCCGTATCGTCCATGAACCGGCGAATCCGCGCGATCCGCCGGGATTCAGGGGATTCGCCGCCGGAGGCTTCGGTAATGCTCCGCAGGATTTCCTCAAAGGTTCCTGCGGTTTCGATGTAGCCCAGTATGGTCTGCGCCGCGTTTCCCGCGCTTTCAGAGAGCAGGCGCAGGGTCTCGTCTCTGCCGATTTTACCGAGCTTATCAACCGTCCGCAGTATGTCCGCAGACCGGTCCCTCAGACCGAGCCGTTCAAGAAACCGGTTGAAAATCCCACGATGATTGATCCTGATGGTAATATTTCCTATCCCCAGGGATTGAAAGGTCTGTTTCATCATAAGCAGAATCTCAAAGTCCGCGGCAGGACTATCGCTTCCGACTATATCAAAATCGCACTGGGTAAACTCCCGATATCTGCCGCGCTGAGTGTTTTCCCCGCGCCAAACCTTCGCAATATGATACCGCTTAAACGGCAGAGACAGCTCCCCTCGATGTTCCGCAACAAAACGGGCAAACGGTACGGTCAGATCAAACCGGAGCGCAACGTCTCGGTTTCCGTTGTCTTTAAATCGGTAAATCTGCTTTTCCGTCTCTCCGCCGCCTTTGCCCAAGAGGATTTCAGCGTACTCCAGCGCGGGCGTATCAATCGGCACAAAACCGAAAGATCGGAAACAGGCTTCCATCCGCTCAACCAAGCCGCGCCGGGCAATCTCCCCAGCCGGAAGAAAATCCCTAAACCCTTTCAAGATTTTCGGTTCAATAAAAGTAGCCATGTTTCAACAGTATATAAAAAAGCCTCATAAAAAGCAAGCCGTCTCTCAAGCCAAGCCCGGACTTGCGCGAAAACGCCCGGCGTCCGCGCCGGTTTTAGAAAAATCCATCTTTTTTCTTTTAGCTGAATATGATATATATACCTTTAGGAGCATGGTAATGATTGCAGGAATTATAGGCGCGACCGGCTATGCCGGCGCGGAATTGGTCCGGCTTCTGGCGGGACACCCCAACATCGAAAAATTAGTCCTCGCTTCGGTCAGTTTTGAAGGGGATTATATTGAGCGAGTGTATCCCAACTTTCTGGGAAGAGTACAAACTCCGCTGGTAAAGCCGGAAGCGGTTGTCGCTGAGGCGGAAGTGGTGTTCGCGGCTCTCCCTAACGGGGTCGGCGAGGCGTTCGCCAAGACTTGTGTGGAAAAAGGGACGCCTTTTATTGATTTTTCAGCGGATTTCCGTTTTGACGACGATGAAGCTACCTATACCGCGTGGTACGGCAAGCCCTATGTCCATCCTGAATTGCGGAAATATTCGGTCTACGGGCTTCCTGAACTGAACCGGAGTCGGATTAAGGCTCTCGGCGCGTCAAAGACGGCGATTATCGGGAATCCGGGGTGTTATCCTACTGGGGCTTCGCTTGCCGCGTATCCCGCGCTGGTAAAAGGAATAGCCGGACCCGGAACGATAATCGTGGATTCCGCTTCCGGCATTACCGGAGGCGGCCGGGAACCGAGCCGGTCTTTTCACTACCCGGAATGCGCCGATTCTGTGACGCCCTACAAGGTAGGCGCGCATCGGCATACTCCGGAGATCAGCCGAAACTTCGACGCTATGATCGGAAAACCGGGGCAGGGGATACGGCAGGTGATTTTCACTCCGCATCTCGCGCCTATGAACCGGGGGATTCTCAGCACGGTCTATATTCCGTTAGCTGAAGACTGGAAGGTCCAAACCAACCGGTCTGGCGCGCCTCGCCCGCCGGTTAAGGAGGTCTCGGAGAAAGCCGCGGAGATTCGATCAGCCTACGCGGATTTTTACCGGAACGAGCCGTTTGTGCGGGTTCTGCCTGAAGACAGTATTGCGGCCACTAACCGAGTGCGGCAGTCAAATTTCTGCGATATATCGACCCACCTCGATCAGACGGGAACTACCCTTATCATTGCGTCGGCCATCGACAATATGGTGAAAGGCGCGGCAGGACAAGCGGTACAAAATATGAACGTCATCTTCGGCTTTCCCGAAACCGCAGGACTTACCTCGATTCCCTCGTCTTTTTAGGAACCCTTGGGGAAATCATGCGGTTTCCCCATTAATGTTTCCTCGAGGGCGGCAAGCTCCGGGTCGCGTAATCCGGCGTTATCTTTCAAATAGCCGATAACCGCATCCCGCAAATTTGCGGGCGTAACTTCGCGTCCGTCATGCATCGCGTCAAGA
>JAIRPH010000074.1 GCA_031257135.1 Spirochaetaceae bacterium | reverse complement strand
CTTTCCGGTCGAGTTTCTCCCGAATTTCCTGATTAGGGCTGAAAGTCCAGAGTTTCGCGGAATCCAGCGGTTCGCCCCGCGCGCCGGGTTCCATAAACGCGCCGGTTTGTTTGAACAGGAATTCCAGAGGGCGTTGGATGCCGTCGTAGATCGTGCCGATAAGCCCCGGACCGAGTTGCACCGAAAGAGGGCGTCCTGTGGAAAAAGCCTCCGCGCCGATTTGCATCCCCGTGTTGTCTTCGTAGATTTGAATGATCGCTTCGTCTTTTTCGAGGCGCACCACCTCGCCGATGATACGTTTTTCGCCGACTTCAACCACGTCGAACAGCCCCGCGCCGGCAAGTCCAACAGCCCGGACAATCGGTCCTGATATGCGTTTAACCTTGCCCTGGGTCATATTGCGCCTCCTTCCAGCAGGATTTCTTCCCCAAGTAGGGAAACCGTGAGTTCCCTCCGTTTGTCTTCTAATAAGCGCGCCACGGCCGCGTCTACGGAAGCCACAATCCGCAGGTCTCCGGCGGTTATGAGGATTACCGGAAACCGGGCGTCCCCAAAAAGGTCCGCTTGTCCGCTCTCTTGAACGGCGGGGGACCAGCTTCCTCTATGTATACATCGGTTCAGGATGGTTTCCAATTCATCATCTTCGAGGCGGTAGGATCGGACTTGAAGGTTCGGCAGTTTCTCGAATTCGCCGGTTTTCTGCAAGAAGTCCAGCCGCTGACGCACGGTCTGTTCCAGAATAGATAGAAGGGTTTCCCGGCTGAGGCTGAGGAGGTAGGTTTCCATCGCCGATTTGAGCAGTCCTTCTATCTTTTCAGCCCGGATTCTGCGTTTATCGAGAATAAGCCGCGCCGCGAGTTCCTCTTTCATGGTAAGAAGCCGCTGGGCGTAATGACTGCTGACTTCGGTTATGTCCGCGGCGGTTTTTACAGCCCAATTTTCCGTGTCGGCTTTCACGGATTCTTCCGCGGTTTTGAGTATACGGTAGGCTTTTTTCCGGGCGTCTTCAAGGATTTCCCTGTCCAGTGTTTCGGTGGATTGCAGTTCTTCCATATTTTTCCTAATTTTCCTAGTTTTCCAGTTCTTCAGACATGGATGCCGATGGCTTCCCGGATAGAATCGACCAAGGTCATTCGTCCGGGAAGTCTTCCCATTATGCCGGGAATTTCTACTATCAACGGATAATTGTCAGATAATTGCCATTGGATTAGCGTATCTCCCAGCCAATCTGCAACTTCCTCGGTGATAATAAGGATTCGGCATCCTTCGATTTCCGGCAGGACCGCTTTGGCGGTTTCGTCCCAGCCTTCGGTAATCCGCCGGAACGCGGCTACCGCTTCTTCAGCGTTGCCCGCTCCGGTCCCTCGGATGCCGACAAACCGGAACGCCGTCGCCAGTTCAGGGTCCCCGATAAAAAAATAGTCCACCGCTCACAATACCAGAATGAGCAATCCTACAAGAAAGCCCCACAGACAGATTCCTTCCGCAAGACCCGCATAAGGCAGAGCTTTTCCTGCCAATTCAGGATTCTCGCTCATCGCGCCCATGGCGGCGGCTCCGATGTGACCTACCGCGATGCCTCCGGCAACACACGAAATACCTACCGCAATGGCGGCGGCGAAATATTTCCATATTGACGGATCGCTTTGCGCCCCTTCCCCTGCGGCAAACACGGTTTGGGAAACGCCCAAAAGAAGCAAGACGAGCAGAATACCAACACGCCTCATACCTTTACCCCCTAACATTAATCAGAGTTTTCAAATGCTTTTTGTGATCCAACCGCATTTGAAACAACCTTCCCCCGAAACTGGAAAGGCTTAAATTCTACTCCAGTTTCGGTAAAAAACTTGCTGAAAAACTCATAATATTGAAGACGCACCACCTGAATGGCGACGATCATTCCCTCAAGAAGTATGATTACTGTGTTTCCGAAGATCATAACAACTAAGGAAAACAGCGTTCCCGCTGGAAGATGGACAACCATCTCAGCAAGCGTAAACACGATAAACGAAAGCACCGCGTGAGAGAGAGCAAAAGCTCCCACCCGAAGAAAACTCACCGTATTGGAGATATACGTCGATAGGGTTTCTAGGATTTCTACGAATCCTTCCATAATAAAGGTCATCAGCCCTTCTTCAAGAAGCGGGCGTTCTCCCGCAATAAGCCGCCATAACATAGGACCGAAAAAAATACAAAACGCCGGAATCCCAAGCCCCAGAGCGTCGAACAGCGCAACAGAACCTCCAGCGAGACATCGGATGCCAATGAACAGAGCATACCAGAATACGACGATCCCGGCGAGTCCGTTTTTTGCGAATAGGGCTTTTTCGTACTTTTTCAAGGCGAACTGATTGATTACATTAACCCACAGTCCAATAGAATTAAAGATAACTCCTACCCCGATGGTAAAGCCGAAAAAATAGAAGAGTTTTTCAATATGGTTCGCATCCGGCATGAGGTGGAGAATCCGGTCAGGCGGGTCAGCCATAAAAAGACCGAGAAAGCCGCGGACGGGACCGGCAAGCAATTTTTCATTGGTAAAAACCTCGCCCGTCAAAAAGCCCATAATCGCCGAGGCAATCCCTACCGCAATGAGAGGCGTCGAGTATACCCGCATACCCGCCAACTTTTTAAGCCCTCGCGGACTGGTGAGAATCCCGAAAGCCAGCAAAACCAGCCCTTGCCCTACGTCGCCGAACATTATGCCGAAAAGAATCGCGAAAAACGCCGCTACAAAAGGGGTCGGATCAATGGCACCGTAGAGCGGCGCGCCGTAGGAAAAAACGACGCGCTCAAAACCTTTCACAAAAGCCCCATGCTGAAGGGAAACCGGCACTTTTTCCGCGCCTCGGGTTACCCTTTCTACCTCTTCCGGGACAAAGGTTCTGACGCTGATTCTGCCTTCGGTCAGGTCTGTGAGCTTTTTCGCCAGATCAGATACCCTCGTCGCCGGAACCCAGCCGGTAAGGAAAAACACGCTTTGCGTCGCTATAAGCCGCGTTTTGAGGTTTTCCACAATGGAAGCCATGATATACGCGGAAGCCAAACGCCGAAATTCCCCTTCCCGCTGGCGGCGAAGCTCGGTTTTCCGCGCCGCAATAGCTTCCAATATTCCGTCAACCTCTTTAAGCCGCGTCTCAAGACCGGTAAGCATCTCCTGCGGAATCCCTCGGAAGCCTTCAGGAATGATCAACGGCGCAAAAGAATACTTTTTGAGTTCCGAATCCAGCGCGAACCGCCCTTTGCGGGAAGCCGCCGCCAGCACCCGGTTTTCTCCCAGCGGTATGACCACCGCCCGTTCCGACAGACGGTCCCGCACTTCAGCGTGTCCCTTCGGATCGATATGTCCGATACGCAGGGTCAAATAGGAAAGCTGATCAAAATCCTTGAAAGGCGCGTTCAGACTCGCAAAAGACTTTGACTCTCCGAGGGTATGCTCCAGCTTTTTCTTTTCCTGAGTCTCCGCGATTTCCTGATCCCGTACCGCGGCAATCTCAGCGTAAAGGGCTTCAACGGCGGCGTTATCGGCGATTCCGGGAAGTTTACCGGCTTCATCCGGTTCGGCGGGTAAGCCAATTTCCAGATAAGCCGCGGCGTGCCGAATTTTTTCAAGGTTTCGGCTGATCTGAGCGTACAGCTCCTCATTTCGGGCGGTTTTCACCTGCGAAGGAATTACCCGATCCTCTTCGGCAAAGTGAATGGCGGCGTTTCTCCCCAAGAACTCGATAACCCTATCCGCATCCCTTACAAGGACCATCAGCTCGATTCGTTTCATTTTTTCAGGACGTATCACGTTTCTACCTCCAGCAGAGTAAAAACATCTCGGCTTGATAAGCCCATGCCCAGCCCTTCGGCGACGCTGGTTAAGAGGTCCTCTTCAAAGAGCTTTAATTTAATGAAACAGAAAATTGAATCCAGAGAGGAAGGCTTACGCCGGAAGAAAAACCTCGCCCGTCGGTACAAATATTTGGAGGCGGCGTTCTGAAAATGCCGAGGGTCTACCCGCCAAGGTTCGCCGGGTTTTTCGGGATTGAGGAACCGCTCCCATTTCCAGTCTTTCCAGTCCGTCCGATTGTCCAGCGTTAACGCCAGCGACGCCTCCGCGGGACCGACAAGAAAGGCTTTCAAGTTTTTCGACTCCAACGAGATAAACTTTTCCCGAATCTCTTCAGCGGACATTCCGTAATAGATTCTCAGCCGCAGAGCCAACACCGCGTTGCGAAGGCATACTTCATCGCATAGTATCTTTTCGACGGCGGTTCTATCGTTTTTTTTCAAGGCGAACAAGGCTTCCCAAAGAGAACGGTAATAATGCCGGTCCAATTCGGACTGAATCGCCAAATCGCCGATTTTTGCGTCTTTATTATCCGGCCGAAGGTCGTCCTGCAAGAGAAATTCGAATTCGGTGCCTCTGAGCATAGCGTCAAGGTCGGGATAGGCTTCAAAGTCAATGGTACGAAACCGGCCTATATCGGTAAAAATCGGGCTTTTGGTTTCGCCCTGAGCCAACGCTCCGCAAACGGTCTTCAAATCCTCATACTCGTAGGTTCTGACGAACCGGAGAAGCAGTTCCGGCGGCTTTTCAAAGGAATCTATGATGGTAATAATGTGATTGACCGCTCTCTGAATAATCCGGGCTTCGATATCGACCAGCAATTCCCGCGCTGGAAGGTCCCTGCTTTCATGGGGAAACACGAGGCGATCCAGATCGGAAATCCGGCTTACCTCGGCAAGCCGGGCGATCCGTTTACCTACAAAGGATTTTCCAATGATTCCGCAGGCTTTGGCGTACGCATAAGCCCGTTCCCCTATTCCCAGCATGGTTCCTTTCCTTTTACGCGCTTTTCAGCAACAAAGACTTGACCAGATTTGAAAAACTATCTGTTTGTATCGTCAAAGCGTCCAGACTTTGCCGATACGCGTTAAGCTGTTCTTTATGGTCATCTTTTATTGCGGCAATTTCTTTTTCATAGGTTGCTTCCAGTTCCGCGATTTTCCGGTTATACTGTTCTTCATAAGCCGCCCGGTTCAGCTTTTCGCTTTCCAGAATCCGTTTGTCCGCCTCAACTTGAGCCTCGTCAACTAAAGCGGCGGCGTCCGCTTCTACTTGTAAGAGGTGATGCAGTACATCTTGTTCATTCATAGAAACCTCTCTTCTACCAAAAGATTATTAATCCAAGGCTATAAGAATATCCTCATACTTCTTAATAACTCCAGAAACGCCTTGCGCGTCTCGTTGAGCCATGAGGTCGGTAAAGAAATCGGTATTATCCAGCAGTTGAGCAAGTCGTTTCAATACTCGAAGATGGTTTTCCGAATCTTTAGGAGGCGCAAGAATCATAAACAGGATATATACCGGCTCTCCGTCCAAAGCGTCGTAATCGATTCCCTGTTTTGAGATGCCCAAAACCCCGTACATCTTATCAAGGGCAAGGCTTTTCCCATGAGGGACCGCAATGCCTTTGTGAATACCGGTAGACATCTTAATTTCTCTTGCCCGTACCGCTTCAAGAAGCTCTTCCCGGGTATCAGATTTTTCGGTTTGGCAGAACCGGTCTATCATTTCCTCAAAGGCTTCGTCTTTATCTTTCGCCTGCAAACCAACGGTAATCAATTCCGGCGGGAATATTTCATATAGGAACATAATCCCTCCGGTTATTCGGTTGCTTCCGCGGCTGGGTTTTCAATCTCCGGCGTTTCCGGTACGAGGACTTCCGCCGCGGAAGGTTCCGTACTTGGAGTTTGAAAGACCTGATTTTCAGCCGGGGACTGCGGGGTTTCAGCTTCCTGCCACCAATTCCGGTTTACCGCGGCTCCTTCCTGCCGAACCGCGGCGCCGGCGGCTTCTACTCCAGACCCGCCTGCGCTTCTATTAACCAGCGCAAGTCCGAAGCTGAGGATTAAAAAAAGCCCTCCCAGTATTGACGTGGTTCTGGTCAGCACATTGCCGGAACGGGACCCAAAGGCTGAAGAACTTCCGCCGGCGAAGATGCCTCCTAAACTATCGCCTTCTTCATTTTGTATCAGCACCAAGAGGACCAACAGAAGGGCTACCATAATAAAAACAACTAAGAGGGCTATTCTGAGTATTGTCATATATACTAAACTCCATAAAACAAGATTTTATACGCAATTTATATAAGCCTATCACAGAGAAAAAACTTGTTCAATAGGGGGAATTATATTTTTTATGGGAATGAAAATAAGGAACCCGGCTACGCCTGAACCCTGTAATACCCGCATTTGAGATACTGCGATTCGTCATAGCCGACTAAAACCGGATGATCCTGCGTCTGGTACCGGAAATCGAGCTGTATAAGCCGGCGGTCCGCGTCTGCGGCGGCTTCGGTTATCATCCGCTTGAACCGGCTTTCGTCCAGAGCCTGACTGCAAGAACAGGTGACCAGTACGCCTCCCCGAGAAAGAAGCCGTATGGACTGAAGATTTATCTCCTTATATCCCCGAACCGCTTCGGCCAGCATAGTCCGGGATTTAGCAAAAGCCGGCGGGTCTAAGACAATCAGATCAAAGGACTCCTTCCGCGGATACTGCCTAAGCCGATCAAAAATATTTTCTTCTATAAAGTTGATTCGTTCCGCTACTCCGTTGAGAACGGCGTTTTTCCGGGCTGTATCTAAGGCTTCCTTTGAAACATCCACCGCCTCTACTGAAGCCGCTCCGAACCGGGCCGCATGAATCCCGAACCCGCCGGTATAGGCGCACGCGTCCAAAACCCGCGCGTCTTTAGGAAGGTATCGGAAAAGCCGCCGCCGGTTATCTTTCTGATCAAGAAAATGACCGGTTTTTTGCCCGCGCTCAAGGTGTACGCAAAAGGGAAAGCCGTTTTCAAATATGAGGATGCCTTCCTCCGGAAAGGTTCCCGCAATAAGCCCTTCCCGTTTAGGCAGTCCTTCCAGTTCCCGAACCGTGGACCCCGACTTTTCGACGATGCCTGCCGGAAGCCCCAATTCCTTAGCCAAAACCTCCTCCAGCGCGCGGAGTATCTCTTCCCGCCGGCGGTCCGCGCCGAAGGTAAGAAACTGCACCGAAAGCCACGAAAGGGGCGGCTTCAAACGGGCTTCCGTCTCGCCGAAGGTAAGCGGAGGTTCCAGACCCTCTGCATCGCCCATGGACCAGCCGACAAAACGGTCAACAATGAGACCGGGCAAAAAATCCGCTTCAGCGAAGATGAGCCGAGCGGATTCACGGGACAGGTCGTAACCGGTCCTGCGGGATAAGGCTTCCCGGATACGGCGTTTAAAAAAGCCCTTGTCTACCCCTTCCTTAGAAGGGCTGTAAAGCCGGGCGATAATTTTCGAGTTCGGATTTACAAATGCCCGCCCGAGGTATCGTTTTCCCGCGCTTTCTACATCGGCGGTTTCTCCGGGTTCAAGGCGAGCCGGTTCGCCGGGTCCGAGAATCCGGTCAACTTCATTATCGTAGACCCAGGGATGCCCTGCAAGAATTCGTTTTTCTTCTCCGGCTTTCAAAATAATACGCTTCATAATTTTTATAGTACACCATATAAGAGATAATGAAAACGCCTTTATTTTTTTAGGCGTAATTATCGGATAAATAGCTTGACAAAATAATACCGCTTTCGATATACTTTTTTAATCTTACACTAAAAGAGGTTATACGTGAAGAAATTAGGTTTTTTATTGGTTGCGTTGATCGGGATTTCCGGGATCTATGCGCAGAGTACGAACAGTGAACCCTTGTTCATTGTGTTTCCGGGGAACAGCGCGGACTTAAAAGCTGTGGGAACTGAACTGGCGATTCAAAACCATCAGACTTTTATCAAAGTTGCCCAGATACTGGTGGACAATCCGCAGTACCGGATTTTGATAGACGGTCAGGCAAATCCGGTGGCGAAAACCAGTCAGGAAGAATCCGGGACCCTCAGACCCCTGAGTGAACGCCGAGCAAACGCCGCGGCGGATTTTCTGGTAAACTATTACAAAGTTGACCGGCGGCGGCTTATCCTTACCGGCGCAGGCGGGGTCTATGCCCAAAGCGGCGGCACGTCTCAGAACCGGCGGGTCAATTTCTTCATTATCACGCCTAGATAATTTTTTAAAAACGCCCGGAGTTTTTCCGCTCCGGGCTGGCTGAGGCGGAAGCGGATTATTGCAATTTTTCGGACTTATCAGTATGCTGATATATAGCAATGAACACACATAAAATTATTCTGAAAGCCGAAGCCCTCGACGGCTACCTTACCGAAGCCGATAAAGAACGGCTCGCCGAAATGGACCGCCTCTACCACCAAGTCATGGCAAGTTTCGCTATCCTCAGTAAAGGTCCTACCGAAAAGGAACAAGATAAAGCCCAAGACGCCCTCATCTCGCTGTACAACGAAATGGGCGCGCTCGTGCAGGAACTCTGTAAAAACGAAACCAACATCCAAGTCTATTCGTTCCTTTCTTCCCAAGAAAACCACAGCGAAGCCTCAAGACTCATCGCAAAACTCAGAGACCAGCGCACTGAAAATCAGGAATTCGTCTATTATATCCAGCGGGCTTATGAAATGCTCTTCAAACTCGCTTACGGCGGTATGCACCGGACTCATAAAAATTACATCATCGTCAAAACCCCGGTAACCGCGCCGGTCCAAAATTACGCGGTCCATAAAATTAACAATATCGACGACAAAATCGAGCAAACCGTCATGTGCGTCATGCTCAGAGGCGCGCTCCTGCCGGCAATGATCATGTCCAAAGAAATTCAGGAATACTCTTCCCACGGCTACGTCACCCCCTTCGCGCTGTTCAAAATCAAACGGGACGATAATAAACGGGAACACGATATGGAATATATCCTGGACCTCGACCGATCCTACTTCAGCCTCGACGCCATGGACGGAAAAGACCTCATCTTCGCAGACCCCATGAACGCCACCGGCGGAAGCCTCGTCACAGTCGTGAAATATCTGCTGGACGCGGGCATAAAACCGAGGTCTATTCGGTTCTTCAACGTCATTTCCGCGCTCAAAGGCGCGCTGAGGTCAGTCCGGGCATTAGAGCGTTGCCAAGTTTTCACCCTCTGGATGGACCCGGTACTGAACGACGCCGCCTACATCATGCCCGGTCTCGGCGACGCAGGGGACCGCATCAACGGCTCAGACCCGCAGGATAACCCCCGGAATATCCTGCAACTTATCGCCAATTACGGCTCAAACATCGCCCGGCTCTACCGGGCGCAACTCAAAGAAATCGAAGATACCGTACTAAAAGAAAAATGAATTTTAGTACGGTTTTTTATAGTATGTTTTTCTTGATTTGTACGCTCTGGTGTCAGACATCCTGTACGAGTATGTGGGCTGTAACTTCGGCGGAAGAATATTACGCTATCGGCATGGCGTACTTCGATAACGGCAAATACGCTGAAGCCGAAAAGTGGCTTAACCGAGCGAAAGCGATGGATAAAACGAAAACCGCTTCGGAATACAACTTGGGGCGGATAGCCTTTGAAACTAAACGCTACGATGAAGCCTTCCGGTATTTCAACGGAATTCTCGCTAAGGACCCGGACAACGTGATGTCTCTCAAAGCCGCGGCCTACACGAAGGTCAAGATGGGGGACCTCGAATCAGCTTCCGCGTTCTATGACCGAGTCCTCGCCTTGACCCCGGAAAGCGCGGACGACGGTTATAACTACGCGCTGATTCTCTACGTTATGGAAAAATACGAGGAAAGTTCCGCGGTATTGGCGAAATATCCCTTTGCGCTACTGGAAAACAGCGATGTTATCCTGCTGAACGCCCGGCTGTTGCGGGTTCAGGATAAGTCTGAAGCGATGGACTGGTACGCTCGGTGGCTTGAAACCAACAGCAGTTCTCAGATACGATACGAGTACGTCCTTATTTTGGAAGAACACGGGTTTTACGCCCGGGCTTTGGAACAGTGCCGGACCGCTTTGAAGGATTTGCCGGCAGGCAGTAACGAGCCGAAAAAGGCTGATGTCCGCTTTAGGCTTGCCCGGCTGTTACTCATAGCAGACCCTGATAATGACGAAGGGCTTACCGAGTTGCGAGAGGCAATCAGCGAGGGTTTCGACGACATCGACGCGCTTGATGCCCTCGCGAACCGTGAGGGCATCGCCAATAAAGAGGAAATCCAGCGCATCGCCGAAGAAACCGCCACCGCGAAAAAAGCCAGAGAAGTTCCCAAAGAGCAGAATTAAGTTTTTTTTACTTTTTATAAGGAAGATTAGAAAAAAATGGTAGTTTCAATGATACAAATAATTTTTGAGATTCCCGATGCGGATACCATCAAGGAAAAACGCCGAGTTGTCCGATCAATAAAAGACAAACTTCAGCGGCGGTTTCATTTGAGCGCGGCGGAAGTGGACTTGCAGGATTCTCTGGCGTTCGCTCAGATCGGGGGAGCGTTGGTTTCCAATTCAAAAACCTTCGGAGAAACGGTCCTTCAAAAGGCTTTTGAAATGATCGAAAAGGAAAATCCTGTGCGTATTCAGGATGTGAGCATCCATTCGGAAGAATTTTAAAGAAAAAAAGAGGAAAACATGAACTATAGAGTTGCTTTAATTGCGGTTATTTTGATAATGGCGAGTTCCTGCCTTGGGGTAAAAGCCGATATTACCCTTACCGGCAATGGTTCGGGGCTTATAAGCCTAGAGTACCGGCTCTCCCGTACGGCAGAATCTCTGGGCAAGCTCGACGGAAATGAGCGGTGGCTTACGGTCCCTATCGGAAAAGCGGATTTTGAGCGCACGGTTGCCCGCGTCGAAGGGCTGAAACTGAGATCGTTTTCCTCAAAAACCGCAGGTCAGGACACGGTAAACACGGTAAAGCTGGAATTTGCGGACCCTCAGAGTTTGGTACGTTTTTTAGACGCTTCGGGACAGCGGGCTACGCTGACGGAAGAAGGCGGGGTGAATCGGCTTTCTCTGGTTTTGGTTTCGGGGTCAGGGCGGATTGACGCGGATTTATTGACGCTTTTCCAGACTATTTCCGAGGGCTACACCTTCAGCCTGAGTTTTACCGCCCCTCGCGAAGGGACCCTTGTAGTATACGACGCCCCGGGAAATCTTCTGGAAGAGATGTCCGCGGTTACGGTTGTCGCAAAGGGAAAGACGGTTTCGTTTCAGTCGCCTATTGGGGATATATTCGCGTTCAGCGATGGAGTACGGTTAGAACTTGTCTGGGAATAATTTCTTTATACGTTTTTTTGCTCGGTAAGAAAGCATACGCCCTAAGCGGTAAAACGGCGATTTTCCTGACTGCGTTGCTCATCCTCGCCGCCTGCGCCTCTACGGTTTCGCCGCCGACGCAACAGCCTGAAATCGGTCCGGTTTTAAGATACCCCGATCCGACAGCTTTTTGCGGAAATCAGCGGCGGCGTTGCGGGCGCGTGAACGTTAAGAGAAACGTCCCGCACGGAGCGGCTTTCCGGGGAGAGCCGAATTAGGTCATGGCATCGGCTTCCTCTCGCGAAAGTCCAAGTTGCAGAGAAATCTCCTCCGCAGAAAATCCCGCCTTTTTCAACGCCAAAACCGCTTGCCGCTGAATTCCCTTCTCCTCTTGCGCCTGTGTCCACTTCTGCTGAATTCGCGCCTTCTCCTGTTGCGCTTGTGTCCACTTCTGCTGGATTCGCGCCTTCTCCCGTTGAACTTGCGCTTTCTCCCGTTGCGCTTGCGCCCAGCCGCTCTCCGCAACGCTCAAACGCGCCATCGCCTCAGCATATTGACGCCCAGCACGCTCCACAACTTCCTCAAAATTCGATACAAACATCTCGCCGTCACTCCCTTCCTTCAC